>REAP01000281.1 GCA_004294385.1 Oscillatoriales cyanobacterium
AGCGATATCAATTTCGATCAATTCATCTATGTTGCAAACATCTTTAGCATCTTCGCGAGTACAAATACCCACTTGTTCGCCGATGTAAAGCATGGGTGCATCATCGCGCTCACCTTCACCGATCACGATGCGGCCGCGCATATGAATTTTGTTCATCCGCTCGCGCATGGCTTCTACAGCAACGCGATCGGCTTCATCTTTCTCGCCTTTGCCCATCAATCGAGCGGAAGCGATGGCTGCCTGCTCAACTACTTCGATAATCTCTAAACCGATTGCATTATCCACGAACTATATTCTCCAAATTACTGAAGCCTGATTTGTGCTTTTTGCACTCCCAGCCATCAAGTTTATCAGAGCGCGGGATCTGTGAGAGCGTCAGGAGTTGGTTAGTTTGTGTTAACTTTTGCTTCTTTCCTCAACATCCATCCTTCTTCGGTCAAGATTCATCCGCTGAATGGGTTAAATCCCGTACTGCCATAATTATTGTGGAACAGGCATCCTGCCTGTTCTTCACAAGCTTTTTGGGGAATCTCCCAAAAAGCTTGTGGCCGAACTTCTATCGCGTATTTATGCTTAGAGCGGGATCGGGATCGCGCCATCCTTGATTTAACGTAACAGTTGCGTCAGTCCTAAAGTGTCAAAATGATGGTAAATCAAATTTTTTGCCCAAAATCGGGACGTACTAGACTTTACAAGTAAAGAGTAATAAAAGAATGATGATGAAAGCTCAAGATATTATGACCACAGATGTTGTCACCATTCGCGGTTCGGCAACTGTTGCTGAAGCGGTGACGATGATGAACGAAATGTGTTTGCGCGCGTTAATCGTGGAACGCCGCCACGAACAAGATGCCTATGGCATAGTGACTGAAACGGATATTGTCTATAAAGTAGCAGCCTACGGAGTAGACCCGAAAAAAGTCCGCGTTTTCGAGATTATGACCAAACCGTGCATTACAGTGAACCCGGACTTGGGTGTGGAATACGTGGCTAGGTTGTTCGCCAATACCCGCATCCGCCGAGCTCCGGTGATTAATCACAAGCTGGTTGGGATTATTTCGGTAACGGATATATTGACAAAAAGCGACTTTCTTGAGAAGCCAAAGAGTGTTTTATTTGAGGAAGAAATTGAAAAGGCGATCGCCGATGCCAGAACTCTTTGTGCCGAAAAAGGTGTTACCTCTAGAGAGTGCGCGGTGGCTTGGGATATTGTAGAAGAAATGCAGGCTGAGGCTTCTCATCAAAGGTCTTTGAAACTTGAGAAAACTGCTTTTGATGAGTATTGCGAGGAGAATCCAGACGCGGCCGAAGCTAGGATGTACGACAGTTAATTTAGTCAGTTGGCAGTTGGCAGTTGACTGTTGACTGTTGACTGGGGTGTATCCCAATGTTGCAAGGGCGAAGCATGACCGCAGATAATTTATTAGTGATAAGCAGAGATTTACTGCGGTCATGCTTCGCCCTATCGAATTCATAAATAAACCTCGTAAAACTTATAGTGAAGAGTTCAGGCTCTTGTCTGTCATTAGTCAAACGCAACGCAGTGTAATAGCGAACATCTATAGCAGTCCTTGCAGGAGTCGTAAACTTTTTTACCCCACCCCAACCCTCCCCTTATTAAGGTCCGGGAGTAAGAAATTCACAAATGATTTAGGATTGCTATATATCTTTTGCTTGAATGCACTCAGGACTGTCTCTAGTTGGACTGTTGACGATCGCACTTACCGCATTTGCGATCATTGCTGCTGAAGCATAGGGCTTTAACAGGGGCAAAACTTCCTGAGCATTTTTAATTGAGGGGTCAAGCCATTCTTCCCAATCGCTTGCGGGCAAAATCACCGGCATTCGATCGTGCACGGGTTGCACTGTTGCGGGCGGGCGGGACGCCCACCCCACAAGAAAATTGATTCTTTGTGGAACAGGCATCTTGCCTGTTATTTAGTGGAACAGGCATCTTGCCTGTTATTTAG
>REAP01000076.1 GCA_004294385.1 Oscillatoriales cyanobacterium
TACTAGCAATTGTGGGTATAAATCGACTGATTCAAGAATCTTTACACTCGAATTAAATCCGTCCTGAAGGACGGGGCTTTAGACCCAGTTTTTTGGTAAGCTGAGATTGTTAAATGAGATTTTCCAAGCCTGATCAAAAAACATTTTTAAGAATTTCGCTGAGTTTTGCAACAATTAGGCATCTTTTGGCATTCTAGAGCTATCTTGTAACAAGTGTATTTTCAGGAGAATTACCTACGATGGGCTGGTTTCAAAGACTATTCGGACTAGAAAAGCCTGAAACCCAGGCTGAACCAATGGCACAAGTAGTGCAGCAAGCGGCAGAGTCACAATCGATCGCCCCTGCGAAGGTGGGCCCGGACGGAAATTTTGACGAAAGTGGCCTAGCAAAGCGCGTTGCTTTGGCTTTTGACGAAGATTCAGAAGTTGCTGATATCGAGACTGTCTGGGTTGCTCAACTCAGCGGTACTGTGGTTCTTAAAGGCCAGGTTCCGAGTCAAGAAATTCTTGACAAGTTGGTGGCTATTGCGTCTGCTGAAGAGGGCGCAACTGGCGTCCAAAGCGATCAAGTAACAGTCGGCTAGAGGCTGTTATCTGACCTCTGTTGTAGGCAATGCCGTGTCCCTAGGGGGACGTTGATAGTACCTATAAACCTGCAATCTGATGTATTTGGTGGTAGTCGATCGCGATCGACCACCACCAAAACCCTAAAATCCCGCTGTAGCGGGCTTTTTTGTGGGGTTTCGCCGTTAAAACATTAATTTTTGTTAATTTACCTAGTTATTCCATTAAACGGTAAAATAGAATACAGAAAGTAAAATTTTATTTACTGTCAAAAAGCCAAACAAAACTAATTAGCTTTTTTATCTGGATATAAGGATCAAAAAATATGAAACTGACTTATCGTGGCGCTAACTATGAGTACGACATTCCAACAGTTGATATGAAGGAAGGCGAAGTCGCGGGCAAATATCGGGGTCAAAACTGGAACTATCGTTATCCCAGACACATTCCGGTGCCTCAACACCCCCAGAATTTGCAGTGCCGCAGCGTACTTGACAGCACCGATGGAAAATCTCCTAAAATCGATGAAGATGTAGCTACAAGGGCTGATACCGCAAGGAATCGCGCGATCGCAGCAGTTGCATCTTCTGGCAAATTTGAGGAATTGGCGACAGTCCACCGGGTGAATATCTGCAATATTCTCGATCGCAGAAAGCAAGTAGCCAGGGCCAAAGGTGATCTAAAACTAATGTGCTTGCTAGAAGTTGAGTCGAAGGAGATGGCCTGTTAGACATCTCCCAAAAAGCCTGTCAAGAACAGGCAGGATGCCTGTCCCACAATAATTATGGGAGATGTCTGTTAGAGAAAAAGCTCAGAAAGACGAGTATTTGTCAAGAGGGGGAAGTTGAAAAGAATTCAATTTCCCCTTTTTGATGCTGTTTGTGCGATCGAATAAAATAAAAGTGGCAACCAAAAGGCAAACACCATTTTCTAATGTATTGTGACATGGATGAGGGAGAAAATTAATACATGAATGTTGTATACCAACTACGAGGTACTGAGTTTGAATGGGACAGCAATAAGGCTGAAAGCAATATTGCAAAACATAGTGTTACATTTGAAGAAGCCGCAGAAGTTTTCCTTGACCCACTTAGCGTATTGGGTGATGCTTCCGCTAATGACGAACAACGCTATTGCATTATCGGGTATTCCCTCGCTCCACGGCTCTTACTGACGGTTTATGTAGAACGAGGTCAACGAACCCGAATAATTTCTGCCCGTCTCACCACTAAAACTGAAAGGAGATTATATGAAAACCTCTGAAGAAGAACTGGAATTTAAACCCCGCCCCCGTGCGACAGAAACAGTCTCTCTAGATATGCCAAAAGACGCATTAGAATCACTCAAAAAAGTAGCTGCCAGTCGAGATATGTCTTTGGAAGCTTTGCTGAGATTTTATATAGGGCAAGGTTTAAGGCAAGATTTAACCAACATATTTGCCAATCGCGTGCTAGAAGTAACCGCTCAAGTTCTGGCGGAACATATTGAATCAGAAGCAGAAATTTCAACTATTATTCAAACTATTCGCTCTGAAGCGAATTGGTAGAGTTAACTGGACTGAATGGAGAAAATTATTCAACGAAAGTTATCAGCATCTTAGACGTATCTAGCTAGTGGGAAATCAGAGGATGGGAAAGCGATCGCATTTCACACCTCTAAGTGTATGATCAGAAATGCGCTCCTCTTCGTTGGCGTAGCCCCCGTAGATACTGTCTTGACCTGTCAAGGGGTAGCAAGTAAATAATTAGGATCGAAAGGCTTTTGGGACTTTAAAATCCCAAAAGCCAAATGCACCAATTTCCGCACCAAAGCACCAATTACCTGCATTTTTGACCTTGCCACGACCCAATAATCGGTCACTCATAGCCTTGAGTAACGGATTGTGACGCATCGCCACTACCGCAGGCAAATACAACGCCTTTCGGAGTCGGACATTGCCAGTGCAAGACAAACGAGTTTTGCCTTTAACCGAAGTCCCAGAACTGCGTTCACAGGGTGTTAAACCCGCATAAGCAGCTAATTGACGGGCATTATTGTAATCGGAAACATCACGAATTTCAGCTAATAATACGGATGCTGTCTGTTCACCAATTCCGGGAATTGAGGTCAAGAGATCACGCTGTTGTTTTAAATGTGGGTGTTGGTCAAAATGGTCGCTAATCAGTTTTTTGATCAGTTGCTGTTGCTGTTGCTGTTTTAGATACTCCAAATGTGCCAGGGTAAGACCAGCAACAGTTGGCGTAGCTGTTTCCAGACGGTTGTGTTCTTGAGTTGCCATTTCTGTGACTGATTCCAGCCGTCGTAACAAAGCTTGTAATTCCTTGACTTCCGGCGCGGTAGGTGTCCATAGAGATGGTTTCATCGCCGCACAAAAACGGGCAATGAGTGCTGCATCTACAGAGTCAGTTTTAGTTCTCAGAAGTTCGCTTTTGGCAAACCCTTTAATCCGAGCCGGATTGACGATGCTGACCTGAAAACCAGACCCATAGAGGAATTCGGCTAAGGCTTCTCCGTAAATGCTAGTTGCTTCCATGTGCTCGCATGGAGTTCGACTACACTTTGTTGTTGAAGCCAGTTATGCAAACTCTCAAACCCTGGAATATTGTTCGTGAACTTTTTGGGTTTAGTTGCACGACCTTCTCTCAGTAATGAGACATGAAAGTCTCTTTTACTGATGTCTATACCTAAGACTGTTGATGTCATTGTTGGCTCCCGATTTACTCCGATTTATGAAAGAACTTGACAGGCAATTGAAGACTAACCTTGTTAATGCAGGCTTTCCCGATCATATCGAGAGCCTAAGATACCGCCTGTGTTTTGTGTGCGCCTGTCATCAGTAATGGGAGCTTATCTACGCAACAGACTTATGGAGTCGATCTGGAAGGGTCAACTTCACCAATTTCTGATGTCGTTGAAGAACACTTTCTACTGAAACTTGCACCTTAGTTAGAAACTTTTCTTGTTTCTTTAGATTTACCAAGAAGAAGGTACGATCGACTGATTGTCGGTACGATCGACTGATTGTCGGTACGATCGACTGATTGTCGGTACGATCGCCCACTTGTCGGTATGATCGAATCAATGACGTGGCGATCGACTGACTCACTCTTTTAAGATACAAGGGGCGGGTTCAGCAACAATATCCAACAAGTACCAACAATCTCAATAAACCCGCCCAACCCAACCAAAAAAGATCATGATCGCAAAACTAGATATTGATCAACAAAAATTGTACGATAAAGACTACCTGAAATGGACTGAAACTACTGTAGAAAAGTTGCGGATTAGCGACTATTCAAACATTGACTGGGAAAATTTGATGGCAGAAATAGAAGATATGGGGCGAAGTGAACGGCGGAGTTTGGAGAGTAATCTTGTGGTAGTTATCATGCACTTGCTAAATTGGGAATTTCAACCCGATCAAAGAAGCGGTAGTTGGAAAGGTATTATAGCCGAACACCGTAGACGCATTCGCAAAAGTCTCCAGGATTCCCCCAGTCTCAAACCATATCTGGAAGAGGTATTTTCTGAATGCTATTCGGATGCAGTAGAACAAGCAAGTGCTGAAACTGGATTGTCCATAGAGACATTTCCGCAATTGTGCGTTTACGCTTCTGCTGAGGTTCTAGATTCCAACTTTTTGCCAGACTTGCTATCAGATGGAATGACTGAAAACTAACATCATTAATCCCACCTAAAAAAATATAATACCCAGAACCCTGACAAATTCTGCGAAGTTGGGGATCTAAAAATCGTGGACTACACAATGCTGGGAATATTGATGCTATTCTACAGAATTATTATTACAACGCCGATCGACACGACAGCACATTACCCCTAAAATCACACTTATGTCTGACTCTCCTCCATCCCAAATTCCCCCAGAAACTGCACCAGAAAGTCCTCAAGCAGACAGCCGTAGTGCCAAAACTCGGCAACTGTTGGGGATGAAAGGGGCTGCTGGTGGGGAAACTTCCATTTGGAAGATTCGCTTGCAACTGATGAAGCCGATTACCTGGATTCCCCTGATGTGGGGCGTGGTGTGCGGCGCGGCTTCTTCTGGGAACTATACTTGGAATCTGGAAAATTTTGCGATCGCAGCAGCTTGTATGTTGATGTCAGGGCCGTTGCTGACTGGCTACACTCAAACTCTGAACGATTTCTACGATCGCGACATCGATGCCATTAACGAGCCCTATCGTCCAATTCCCTCCGGGATTATCTCCATTCCCGAAGTTGTTACCCAAATTTTGGTATTATTGGTTGCAGGTATTGGGGTCGCTTATGCTCTAGACTTATGGGCCAGTCACGAATTCCCGATCATGACTGTGTTGACTCTAGGCGGCGCATTTTTGGCCTACATCTACTCTGCGCCCCCGTTGAAACTCAAGCAGAATGGCTGGTTGGGAAATTACGCCCTGGGTGCTAGCTACATTGCCCTGCCTTGGTGGGCTGGTCAAGCTTTGTTTGGTACACTAGATCCGACAATTATGGTTTTGACCCTGTTTTACAGTTTGGCTGGGCTGGGAATTGCGATCGTCAATGATTTCAAAAGTGTTGAGGGCGATCGGCAATTAGGGTTAAAATCTTTGCCAGTGATGTTTGGTATCACCACAGCAGCCTGGATTTGCGTGTTGATGATCGACATATTTCAAGCCGGGATTGCAGGCTACTTGATTAGCATCCACCAAAATCTATACGCTGTCATTCTCTTGCTGCTGATTATTCCCCAAATCACTTTTCAGGATATGTATTTTTTACGCAATCCTCTGGAAAATGATGTTAAATATCAGGCAAGTGCTCAGCCTTTCCTGGTGTTGGGTATGCTAGTAGCTGCTTTGGCACTTGGTCATGCTGGTTAAAAAAAAGTTCTGAGTTGGAAGTTGTGAGTTAAATAGTTTTTAATTCAAAATCCCTAATTCCAGAATCTGTACAATTGTATTGAATAAGATGTCAAGTTAAAAATTAAAAATTGAAGAGAGTTCGCCTTTTTAATTTTTAATTTTTAATCGCAGTTGATTATGTTTGAAGGTCTAAACGCGGCATAATTTTTATCAAATATCAAAGATAAGTTGAGCAAAGTCACTAACGCAATAAGTGGCAATTTCAACCAAGAATTGCCCCAAGCTGCGAAGGGAAAAGAACTCGATTTGCCGGAATCTCAACCGGAATTTTCTACACGGACAACGGCGGAACAATCGGAGTATGTGATGCGAAAAGATTCAATAGCTCCCCAGGAGTCGGAATTAGAAATACCTGAAAATCATAACTATCCAATAGTTAAGCGCGATTGGGAAGGATTGAAGCGCTTAATAGTTTGGTTGGAAATTGAACCTCAAGTTACCAGATTCCAAGCAAAGCGAAAAGAATTTTTGCAGCCTGGGTTGACTTGGTTGGAAGCTAAATTTCCTAAAAAATCGGAAAGTAACGCACCGCAGGAAATTAGCGAACTACCCGAAAATAGTCAGCCACAGGGAAAGTTTAAGAAACTTCTGTCCCGTCGCCCTAGATTTTGGATAGGAATAGGTGTTGGTAGTATTAGCGGTGGTGCTTTAATCTATGGTTTATGGATTTTGCACACCTTAAATCAAAGTTTGCCGGATGTTAACGATTTGTTGGCTTTTAATCGCGATGGAACACTGACGATTAAGGCGGCAGACAGTACGATTTTGTTGCAGTCGGGGCCGGCAACTAGAGATAAATTGAAACTTAAAGAAATTCCAGATTTGTTGACTAAAGCTTTTATTTCCATAGAAGACCGCCGTTTTTACGATCATCGCGGGGTCGATTATCAAGGTATTGTGCGATCGATTGTTTCTAATGTATTAGCCAGAGATTTGGTGCAGGGTGGAAGTACAATTACGCAACAATTAGCCCGTGTTGTTTTTCTGAATCAGGAAAGAAGTATTAAGCGGAAACTTCGGGAGGCTCTTTTGGCTCAAAAAATTGAGCGAGAGTTAAGTAAAGAACAAGTCTTAGAAAGATATTTGAATCTAGTCTACTTGGGTTCAGATGCTTACGGAGTAGCAGATGCAGCTTGGGTTTTCTTTAGTAAAACAGTTGACAAATTGACTTTGGCAGAGATGGCAACTTTGGCGGGTTTACCACCGGCACCAAGCGAATATTCTCCTTTGGTCAATCCGAATTTTGCGAAAAAACGCCGCAATCTTGTGCTGCAACAAATGCAAGAAGCGAAGGTAATTACTGAGGGTCAAGCTAAGGAGGCGATGGCGGAACCTTTGACTGTTAAACAAAGTCCACCAAAGCGTTTTGAAGTGGCTGCGCCTTATTTTGCTAGTTACATTAGAAAGGAATTGCCTCGCTATGTTTCTCAGGATGCTTTGGAAGCTGGTGGTTTGACTGTTGAGACGACGGTGGATATGAAGTGGCAAAAAATCGCGGAACAAGTGGTTAAAGATGCGATCGAAACTGATGGCCGCCGTCAGGGTTTTGAACAAGCAGCTTTAGTTTCTATGGACACTAAAACTGGGGAAGTTAAGGCGTTGGTAGGAGGCGGAAATTTCAAGGAAAGTCAGTTTAATCGCGCTACTCAGGCTTTACGACAGCCCGGATCGACGTTTAAAGGGTTAGTTTATGCGGCGGCGATGGGGGCTGGTTTATCTCCCTATGACAGCTATGAAGATGCGCCAATTATTATCGATGGCTATCAACCAAATAATTATGGCAAAAAGTTTAGCGGTTGGCGATCGATCTCTGATGCTTTGACAAGTTCGGTGAATGTGGTGGCTGTGAAAGTGTTGATGGATGTTGGTTTTGAACCAGCAATCAAATTAGCCCATGATATGGGAATTAAGTCTAAATTGAGTCCGATTTATTCTCTGGTTTTGGGTTCTTCTGAGGTTAATTTGCTGGAATTAACTAATGCTTACGGCACTTTAGCCTCGGAAGGTAATTTTATTGAAGCCCACGGAATTACTCGCGTGATTAATCAACGGGGAGATGTGATTTATCAGTCTGATTTTAAACCTAAGCAGGTTTTGGATAAGGATAGTGCTGCAATTACTACTTGGATGTTGCAGGGTGTGGTGCAGGGGGGTACAGGGGGGCCTGCTGCTTTGAACGATCGCGCTGTAGCTGGCAAAACTGGTACTTCGGAAAAAGTCAGGGATTTGTGGTTTATTGGTTACATTCCCCAGGTTGTGACTGGGGTTTGGTTAGGGAATGATGACAATTATCCCACAGGGGGAACTAGCGGTACGGCGGCCTATAATTGGCGTGATTTTATGAGTCAAGCGGTGAAGGGAATGCCGGTTGAGGAGTTTCCGAAGTTGCCTAAGTTGGAGGGGCGCAAAGGCAGTATTAAGGCTAAGCCTGTGCAGCCGAATGAGATTATTCGGGGAATGATTGTGAATGATGATGGTGCGATCGTGCCTTACAATCCTAATCCTGAACCGAAGCGTCGCGAGTGGCAAGAACCCGCTTATCAAGAACCCGCTTATCAAGAACCTGCTTATCAAGAACCTAGGAATTATCAAGATGCGGGACAGTAAGCCGATCGCAATTTCAATCACTCTGTAATTTTAGGCGATCGGCTACCTCTAAAGGAATATTTGAAAACACTTTTTTGAGACTTTATTAAGATTTATTATATTTGTAAGATACCCAGCATCAACTCTTCAATCCAAAATCTAAAATCTAAAATCGAATGACTCCTGACAAAACCGGATTCAGCATAAGCGCGATCGCGATTCGCCGCCACATCGGCACCCTGATGCTAACACTGGCGATCGTAGTTGTGGGCATTTTCTACATCACCCAACTCCCCGTTGACTTACTCCCCTCCATCACCTATCCCCGGATCAGCGTGCGCCTAGACGCCCCCGGAGTCTCCCCAGAAGTCGCAGTTGACGAAATTACCCGCCCCCTCGAACAAGGACTTTCGGCCACAGAAGGTGTCACCCAAGTCTTCTCCCGCACCCGTGAAGGGCAGGTTAGCGTCGATTTATTCTTCCGGCCCGGCGGAGACATCGACCAAGCCCTCAACGATGCGACAGCCTCCGTTAACCGCATTCGCAACCGACTTCCCGACACAGTTGAATCGCCAAATCTATTTAAATTTGACCCTTCCCAACAGCCGGTTTATGAATTTGCGCTGACTTCAGACTCGCGCCAAGGCGTAGATTTGCGGGTATTTGCCGATGACGAATTAGCAAGGGAAATAAACGTGATTCCCGGAGTCGCTGCTGTTGACGTTTCCGGCGGCGTTCAAGAAGAAATTCAAGTTAATATTGACCTGAATCGACTGCAAGGTTTAGGCGTTAATTTAAATGATGTTTTTACTGCTTTGCGATCGCGCAATTTAGACACTTCCGGCGGCAGATTGCGCCAAGAATCCAACGAACCGCTGACGCGCACAGTTGGCCGCTTTAAAACTGCCGAAGATATCAACAACATTTCCTTTCAAATATCCGGTTCCAACCCGCCCAAACGAGTTTACCTGCGCGATTTTGCCACAGTTAATGACGGCACGAAAGAACAGCGAGTCAAAGTTTTTCTCAATCAAAAACCAGCCGTCAAAATTAGCATCTTGAAACAGCCGGATGCGAACACAATTACGGTTGTTGACGGAGTAAAAAATCGCCTCAAAGAAATGCAGGAATCTGGCTTAATTTCGGCAGATATGAAAGTAGTTACTACCTTAGACGAATCCCGATTTATCCGCAATTCCTTAGCCGATGTGGCCAATGCCGGAATTTCCGGGGCAGTCTTAGCTGCGATCGCAGTTTTGTTCTTTTTAGGTTCCCTCAGACAAACCCTGATTATCTCTCTGACTATTCCCCTATGTACTCTAGCAGCCATTATTTTAATGCGGCTATTTGGATTGTCACTGAACTTATTTAGTTTAGGTGGTTTAGCATTAGGAATTGGTCAGGCAATTGACACCAGCGTAGTTATTTTAGAAAATATTGTAGTCGGTCTAGACAGCAACCCTCATCTGAAAAAAGGCAGAATCAAAGATCGAAAAGAACGCACAATCGAAGAGTCAGTAATGCGGAGTCAAGAAGTAGAATCAGCAATGGTTGCATCCACTGCCGCTAACTTAGTATCAGTGCTACCATTTTTGTTGATTGGCGGCTTCTTTTCCCTGCTATTTAGCGAATTAATTTTGACAATTTGCTTTGCAGTAGCAGCGTCTCTGGTAGTAGCCTTAACTATAGTGCCGATGCTGACTTCTCGCTTGATGGGAATATCTTATTCCAGTGGTATCAGTGAGTTCGGTCCGATCAAACATTTCAATCGTAGCTTTGAGAATAGTACAAAAGCCTACGGTTGGATGCTGTCAAAAGTTCTTGGTTTACGATTAATTATTATTGTATGCGCTTTTGTGATTTTAGGTGGTGCCACTTGGGTGATGGGAAGTCAAATTCCCCAAGAAATTTTGCCGAGAATCAATACAAGTCAAGCTCGATTATTTGCTTTGTTTCCCCCCGGAACTAATTTGGAAACCAATCAAAAAGTAGTTGCAGCCGCCGATAAACTGCTACTCGCACAGCCAGAAACTGAGTACACTTTAACTACAGCCGGAGGCTTGCTGTTCGGCAATAATACGATCGAGAATTTGCTCAGAGGAAGCAGCACGATTACCCTAAAAAAAGGTACGAATACGATCGCCTTTACTGAAAGACTGACTGAGGAATTAAAGAAAATAGACGTTCCGAAAGGCACTCGACTGCGCTTGGTTCCAGAAGGGATTAGAGGTTTAGTTTTAACCAATTCTCCAGTCAGAGGTGGCGAAATTGATGTCATAATTCAAGGCCCAAGTGAACAAGTATTGCAAGAAGCAGGCCGTCAGATATTAAAAGAGTTAGATGAGAAGGTAAAATTAGCGCGGTTTCGGCCGGATGGAGACGCGCCGCAGTCGGAAGTGCAAATTCGTCCAGATTGGGAAAGGGCTGCTTTGTACGGACTGAGTGCCCAAGACATTGGGGAGACAGTTCAAACGGCAATTGAAGGTACTGTTCCGACTCAAGTGCAGCGGGGAAACCGCTTGGTAGATGTGCGCGTACAGTTCGATCGCACTTCTGTAAAAAATATCGCCCAACTGGGACAAATTCCCTTATCTGGCAATAATAGCATTGTCCGTTTAAGCGATGTGGCAAAAATTGCGATCGGCAAAGCGCCGGGAGAAATTCAGCGTCTTAATCAGCGGCAAGTTTTCTTAGTTGTCGGAAACTTAAATCGGGGTGCAAGTTTGGGCGATGCTGTCAAACAAGTCGATGCAGTTTTATCGCAAATGAAGCTGCCGCAGGGAGTGAGAATTGTGCCGAGTTCGGCTGCGGAAACTAACGATCAATTGCAAACTGCGCTGAAACTTTTGGGCGGGTTGGCGACGTTTTTAGTATTTGTCGCGATGGCGGTACAGTACAATTCTCTGGTCGATCCGCTGGTGATTTTGCTGACAGTGCCGCTGGCGTTGGCTGCGGGTGTATTCGGGCTGTATGTGACCAAAACTGCGATCGGGGCGACGGTGATGATCGGGGCAATTTTGCTCGTGGGAATTGTGGTGAATAACGGCATTATTATGGTAGAATTGGCCAACCAAATTCGGGAAGATGAAAAGGTCGATCGCACAACGGCAATTATCAGGGCGGCACCTCAACGTTTGCGTCCGATTTTGATGACAACTATTACCACAGTTTTGGGTTTATTTCCCCTCGCTTTGGGGATTGGAGAAGGTTCCGAGTTTCTGCAACCTTTGGGGGTTGTGGTGTTTTCGGGTTTGTCGCTGGCCACTTTGCTGACGCTGTTTATTATTCCGTGTTTCTATATTTTGCTGCACGACTTTTTTGATATGTTTGGGGCGAAGCAGAAACCGCAGATGGTTGGTATTCCTGTGCAGAAGGCGGGGAGAAAGAATGCGAATTTGTAAAATCCTGATATGTTGCATCATTTTCAAGAACAGGCAAGATGCCTGTTCCACAAAGAGTGAGTTTTCTTGTGGGGTGGGCATCCTGCCCGCCCGTAAAAGGCTGATTGAAAAGGGTGCAACATTTTAGTTAAAATAGAGCCTATCTACGCAAGATATCTAAATATCTTTATGCTGATTTTACCAAAACATGAAAGACAAATTGACTGGTCGTTCTCCTACATAAATCAACCCATTAATTCCGAGTGGGCGACGATCGTCAGTGGCGATCGCAAAAAAGTTACTTTAGTCGATCGCAACTTGTCGCCAAAATACGAATACCAGCTTCCCGACGCAATTAGCTGTTTAGCCATCAGCCCCAAAGGCGATTTGCTAGCAGCAATTATGGGAAATGGCAATCATTTAGCAATTTTTACAGCAGAAAACCAGATCCTCTTTGAAGAACTCCTACCTAACCCTCCTGTTAAAGTTTCACATTTGCATAACAAGAATGGATTTCAGGACTGCTGGTTTGATGCAGACGGCCTGCATTTTTGGTGCATGAAATTAATTGAAATGAAGGAAGTCGAGATTCAAATTCGCGATACCAGTTCATGGCAAATCCAGCGACAACTTTTGCTCAAAGACCCTCTTGGCGCCGGCAGTTCTTTCTCGTTTCACCCACACCCAGAAAATCACATTTTAGCTCTTTATGCTGCTTGCGGTCAGAACGGACAGCAAATCTACTGGCTTTATGACGATGGTACGATAATTCATGCCGTGGAAGTTCCATGTCCCGATGAAACAGGGCCTCCAGAATTTCATCCTGCTGGTGGCGAATTTGTAGTTATAAATAATTACGATCGACAAATCAGCCGATTCAGTTTTCCTGACTGTAATCTACTGGGAATATGCGAATGCCCTTGTGATGATTCTGATGATTGGTTTAGATACTCTATGTGCTATCTATCAGACGATCGCGTTCTAATTGACACCGTTGAAGGGAGAATGTACATCATCGATATTCACAAAATGGAAATGTTAGATGAACTGATTTTAAGCGGTCACGAACCGCGTCCTTCTCAAGAACTTTACCCTAATCTCAAGGATGTTGAAGAAGGGCTTTGCAGCGACTTGGACTGTTTTTATCGATTTGATTCAGATAGGATTCTTTCCGTTCACTCACAACTGCCGAATCAAGAACTTAACTCTAAACAGAAGACATTAGTTATCTTCGGGGGAAAAGAGCTGTTTGGTTCCCTGGCGAAGGTACAACAATCCGCACCCTACAGTAAATTATTCATTCAATCTTTAGGCATTTCTTAAGGATTTCCCATCTATGACGTTTCCTGTGCGGTGTTAGATTTCCGCGCTTTCCCACAGTCCGGCGGGGGTTTAAACCCCCGCCTCATAGCGAAAGTCGGTTGAAACCGACTGTAGATTTTGACGGGAAGTGCGATCAATCTTAGTCCTCTTTGAGAGGACTTTCGCTATGAGACAGGGAATTCATTCCCTGTCGGACTGTCGGACTCACAAACAATATCGGTGCTCCATTTGATGTTAAGCTGGCGCACCCTAATAAAATCAGCCAGTAAGGTATATTTGACACTATCACATACTTATGTTACAATAATACTACAAGCTAAACAGACAAAACAAACTTAAACGAAAATGCCCTACGAAAAATTAGAAATATCAACCCCAAAACCAGTCCTATCTTGGGCCAATCACGCCCTTGGTGCCAAAGAAACCAATATGGCAAAAAATGTAGCATCTTTGCCCTTTGTATTCAAACACGTTGCACTAATGCCCGACGTACACTTAGGAAAAGGTGCTTTAGTCGGCTCAGTAATTGCCACAAAAGAAGCGATTATTCCGGCGGCTGTGGGCGTGGATATTGGTTGTGGCGTAATTGCTATTAAAATGCCCTTCAATGCCAACAAATTAGAAGGAAAACTCAAACAAATTCGCCTCGACATCGAAGCCGCAATTCCAGTCGGATTTGCGGAAAACAAAGAAGTCGAAAGAACCGTCACCAACTGGCAAGAATGGCGCGAGTTTAAAGAACTTCATCAAGGCGTGCAACACCAAGAAAGTAAAGCCCTCAAACAAATGGGTTCCCTCGGCGGTGGCAATCATTTTATTGAGGTTTGCGTTGATACCGAAGACTTTGTTTGGTTAATGCTTCACTCCGGTTCTCGCGGTATTGGAAATTTGCTCGCCCAACAGCATATCAGCACTGCAAAAGATTTAGCTAGACTGGCAGAAATTAGTCTGCCTGACCAAGATTTAGCTTATTTTGTAGCGGGTACGCCGGAGTTTGCTGCTTATTGGCACGATTTGCAGTGGGCGCAAAATTATGCTCGTTTTAATCGTGATGTGATGATGAATCGGTTTAAGCACATTGTGGAAAAGCACGTTGCAGGCGGCAAACCTACTAAGCCATTGTTAAAGGTGAATTGCCATCACAATTATGCGGAAAAAGAGGTGCATTTTGGCGAAGATGTGTATGTTACTCGCAAGGGTGCTGTACGCGCAAATATACAAGATTACGGTATTATTCCGGGTTCGATGGGGGCGAAGTCTTTCATTGTTAAGGGCAAAGGTAATGTTGAAAGTTACTGTTCTTGTTCTCACGGTGCGGGGCGATTGATGTCTCGAACTCAAGCTAAAAATGTGTTTACTTTGGATGATTTTGTACGGCAAACTGAGGGGGTTGAGTGTCGTAAAGATGCAGAGTTTTTGGATGAAATTCCAGGGGCTTATAAGCCGATTGAAGAGGTGATGAATCAGCAGTCGGATTTGGTGGAAGTTGTGGCGACTCTGAAGCAGGTGGTTTGTGTCAAGGGGTGAGAGGGAGAATTTGGTGCGATCGATCGCCCGTTAGCCGAACCCGCCCCTACAAGATTTGGTACATTGCGATTTATAGTTTGGGCGGGTTTATTTAAGTTATTGGTATTTGTTGGATATTACTCACATCTTGCACCATTGTCAGCAACAGGCTTTCCGGCCTGTTCCACAAAAGATAAATTTTCTTGTGGAACAGGCCGGAAAGCCTGTTCACAAAAGGCTTATTGAGAATGGTGCAAGATCTCAGATATTACCGACATTAACTCGCGCCACTCCCCAAAAGAAACAGACTCAGGAGAGTGCCACTATTCCAAAGACTGTGGAGTAGCATGGGAGCCAGCAGATTGCGCGATCGCGTATACACAAATCCCAACACCGCCCCCAAAGTCGCCAACGGCAGAATTTCCGACACACTCAAGTGAGCCACCGCAAACAATAAAGCAGAAGTGGCGATCGCCCCCCAAACAGGCAAATAGCGAGTCAGAGAAGGCAACAGAAAGCCCCGAAACATGATTTCCTCAAAAACCGGAGCTGCGATCGCCGCAGTGGCGAAAAACACCGCCAAGGCTACGTTATCTTTACCTTCAAGGACGATCGGCAAAATCGGATTACTGCCACCTTGTCCTTGCCAAAATTGCTGATTGATTAGCGACACCAAAACCACCAAAGGCAAAGCTACAAAATAGCCACCAAAACCCCACCAAAACCAATTTCCCCGCCAATTAATCCGAAACCAACTTTCAGGTAAAGGCAAAAAAGACTTGACAGAAAAATACAATACCGAAAGTCCGCCCGCCGACAAGAATAGATAAGTAGTAAAGATATAAAAAGCCTTACTACGCGGATCGAAACTAGCAGGATTCAACTTGAGAAAAGCCAAAGACACAGGTAGCAACAAATAGGGAATCAAGATTTGTCCCACAAAGAAAAAGCCGACCACAAGCACCTGCCAAACAATCTCCCCATCCCAAGGCACATCCCAAGTCAAGCTTGAGTTTCGCGCCAAAATCGGCCCGGAACCTGCTGTATCTAACTGCTTTCTTTGCAAGAACCATTGCACAGTCAAACCAACCAGCAAAACCGTGCCGATACAAAGTCCGATACCAGGGATTCCAATCACAATTGCCAATTTTTCTACAGATTGTTCTGCGATTACTTGCTCGGCAGATTGCAACGATGCCAGCTCTTTATCGCGTTCTTCTAACTTGTAGAGTTGAGTTAAAGCACGATAGCGGAACCAACCATCCAAAGACTTTTTAATACTCGATTCGGCATCGGGTAAAAGTTGAGCTGGATTGCTCCAAATCCCATTTAAAACTTGAGCAGTTTTGACGGAAGGATCGGAGTTGATTAGAGTGTTATTTGGTTCGATTAAATCTTGCCAAGTTTTGAGTGCTACATTGGTTTTGTTGGCACTTGCTTGCAAAATTCCCACCCGCAAATCAAGTTCGCTTTTTAGCGTTGACAACTTGTCGATAGACTCTTCCAGAGCATTACTTTGAGCAAGTTTTACATTTTGTGCAGTATCTTGAGGATTGGAAATGCTGGAAGATTGAAGTTCTTTTAGTTGTGTTTGAGTTGTTTCAAGAGTTTTCTGAGTCGAGGTTCGTGCATCTGCATACTGTGCTAAAGCCGTATCTAAAGGATTAGTACCGACAATACTATTACGAGCTGAAGTTAAATTAGAACTAGAATTAGAACTAGAATTATTTTCCCCTTGCCATTCGGAGGCATGAAGTAGTAAATTTGTCTGATATAGTTCCAGCCGACTTTGAATTTGCGGTTCATTCCAGCTAGCAAGTAAAGACAAACCGACCAAGGCGATCGCGATCGCTGTTAAAATACCTAAAAATATCCGTTTCAGTGTCATCCTGGCTTGTCCATCCCGCGCGCATCCGTGCCTAAGTCTGTTCCGTCTTTAATCATAGGCGGTTGCAGTCGAGAGTGTCCCCGGAACTGGTAAAATTTCTCCTGGATCATCTTTTGAATCTAAAATCTAAAATCTAAAATCTAAAATCGAATGACTACTCGCGTTATCTTAGTCCGTCACGGCCAAAGCACCTACAACCTCGAACGGCGCATCCAAGGCCGTTTGGATAAATCAATTTTGACAGAAGCAGGCCGCGCCGCCGCCCTTCAAGTAGGCGAAACGCTCAGCAGTATCACCTTTGATGCCGCCTACAGCAGCCCGCTCCAACGAGCGAAAGAAACAGCCGAAATTATCGTTTCGCGCTTGACAAACCCGCCACAACTCCAACCAACAGACCAATTGATGGAAATCGATTTACCTCTGTGGGAAGGGATGCTGCGTCAAGATGCGATCGATCAATTTCCAGAAGCATACCATTGTTGGAAGGAAAATCCAGACAAATTTTCGATGAAACTGCCATCAAAGGAAGCAGAAGTCGAACACTTTCCCGTATTGGCAATTTTTGCTAACGCTCGGATTTTTTGGAAAGAACTATTATCTAAGCATAGTTCGGGTACAATTCTAGTAGTAGCTCACAACGGCATTAACCGTGCTCTGATTGCTACGGCTTCGGAAGTTTCTCCTGCTTACTATCAATCTATTCAGCAGTCAAATTGCGGAATTAGCATCATCAATTTTGAAACTACTGCTGTTTCCACAGATGAGGAAAATGAGCAGAATAAAAAAGTTGCTGTTCAGTTAGAATCACTGAATTTAACTGCTCATACTGGGGAGATTTTTCCGAAACCCAGGGATGGAAATCGCGGGCCTCGTTTGTTGCTGGTTCGTCACGGTGAAACTGACTGGAACCGAGCGGGAAAATTCCAGGGACAAATTGATGTACCATTGAATGATAATGGTCGCGAACAGTCTCGGAAGGCGGCAGAATTTCTGAAGAATATCAAGTTGGATTTTGCCATCAGCAGTTCGATGTTGCGCCCGAAGGAAACGGCGGAAATTATTCTCCAATATCACCCCGATTTGCAGTTGGAACTCCGCTATGAATTGAGAGAAATTAGTCACGGATTGTGGGAAGGTAAGTTTGAGTCAGAAATAGAATCATCCTATCCGGGTTTGTTGGAAGAATGGAAGACATCTCCTGAAACTGTGCAAATGCCGGAGGGAGAAAATTTACAGGAAGTTTGGGCAAGGGCGATCGCATCTTGGCGAGATATTGTACAATCGGTTTCTGGTACTGGGATTGTGGTTGCTCACGATGCGATTAACAAAGCGATTCTCTGTCATTTGTTCGGTTTGGAACCGGAACATTTCTGGAAGTTCAAGCAGGGAAATGGTGCGGTTAGTGTGATTGATTATCCGCATGGCCCGGAAGGTTTACCAGTTTTGCAGGCGATGAATGTTACAACTCATTTGAGTGGTAGTGTTTTTGACCAAACGGCGGCCGGTGCACTTTAGGAATTAACGGTTAAAGATGAACGGGCAAGATGCCCGTTCCACAATCAAATTCATTCTTTTATGAACGGGCAAGATGCCCGTTCCACAATCAAATTCATTCTTTTATGAACGGGCAAATTCACTTTTTGTGGAACAGGCATCTTGCCTGTTCATAATATTAGATCAATTGATATTTCTCTTCCTCTTTCTCTGCGCTTAAATCATTCTTCCATGAACTTTTACTTAGGGATAGATTTTGGTACGACTGGAGTGCGATCGACTGCGATCGACTCTAACGGTAATATACATAGTGAGAGCCAGTATAATTTTACTCACGATGAGGAACCAGCATCGGAATTGCCGTCGCGCTGGGAGAATGCGCTGTGGGTGGTAATCGAGCAAATTCCCTTGGCAATTCGCAGTCAAGTCAGATCGATCGCGATCGATGGCACTTCATCCACTGTTATGCTATGTAATACCAAAGGCATACCAGTATCTGAGCCAATTTTATACAACGATGGGCGCGGTGTCGCGGTACTCGATCGACTGCGGGCGATCGCACCAGCCAATCACACTGTATTAAATGCTACATCAAGTCTGGCAAAACTCCTGTGGTGGTTAGAGTGCGAGGATACGGGGAGGGCGGGCACAGTACAGAAGTTTTTCCTGCATCAGGCGGATTGGTTGGCCTTTTTGCTACACGGGAAATTGGGGATTAGCGACTATCACAATGCTCTGAAATTGGGTTACGATGTTGCCAATTTGTGTTATCCAAGTTGGCTGATAGAGGGGATTTCTGGTGTTTCAAATGCGATCGCACCTATATTACCGCAAGTTGTCGCACCGGGAATCGCGATCGGGCCAGTGACAGCAGAAATAGGCGATCGATTTGGCTTTCCCCGCGACTGTATCGTTTGTGGGGGTACTACTGATAGCATTGCAGCATTTTTAGCTAGCGGTGTCAATTCTCCAGGGGAAGCAGTAACTTCTCTCGGTTCTACCCTAGCCATCAAACTATTAAGTTATACCCGCGTAGACGATGCCAGATACGGAATTTACAGTCATCGTTTCACCTCCCCTTTGCAAGGGGGGGCTGGGGGGGGGTTGTGGTTAGTTGGAGGCGCTTCTAATACTGGAGGTGCTGTGCTGCGACACTTTTTTACAGATACTGAATTAGATGATTATAGCAGACAAATCGATCCAAAGCAAGAGAGTTTGCTGGATTATTATCCATTATTGAAAAAAGGCGATCGTTTTCCCGATAACGACCCAAATTTGCTTCCTAGATTAGAACCTCGTCCCGCTGATTCTGTGGAATTTTTGCACGGTTTGTTGGAAAGTATAGCGCGGATTGAAGCGCGCGGATATGAATTATTGCACGAGTTGGGTGCCACTCCTTTGACAAAGGTTTATACTGCTGGTGGTGGGGCGAAAAATCAGGTTTGGAGTGCGATTAGGAAGCGTTATTTGAAAGTTCCTGTGGTAACTCCGGTTCATACTGCTGCGGCTTATGAAAGTGCATTATTGGCAATGACAGTTGATGTTTTATAGTTGATAGCAACAGGCTCTCCGGCCTGTTCCACAAAGAGTCAATTTAATTGTGGAACGGGCATCTTGCCCGTTCAGTTCATAGTTGATAGCAACAGGAGTCAATTTAATTGTGGAACGGGCATCTTGCCCGTTCAAACACTATAAATCTTCTCAATAGCCCGATCGCACTTAAGTTCAATTGCCAAGTCTACTCTAACACCACCAGCAACCATTGACTTAATAAATAACTCTGGATGCAGCGCTTTCCAGAAATATTCCACAAACCGATTAATTTCCAACTCACTCATTCCCGACTTCCCCGCAGCCATCATTTCCTGTTCCGCTTGATTGCGCCAAACTTGAGAAACCCGATAATCTTGGGGATACAAAACTATCAATCGATCCAGCCGATTCCACAGCGGTACATAATCCCATAGTTTAGCATTCATATCACGCGCAAACTGTCGATCGCTCTCTGTGCAAATCGGAAACGGCGCATCCACCAAAAACTGATTCAATTGTAGCTCATCAACTGGCTCTACACCCACAAACCAGCCTTCAAACAGGACAATATCCACATCAGCAACACTATCTGGCGAAATTCTATCCCCTGCACCCCCCCAAGCCGACTTATCAAATCGGGGGATTTTGATATTTTTCCCTGCTACTAATTCTCCTGTTTTGCTAGAACGCAACTCGTCCAAAACCGCGATTCCCAATTCAATATCATGGGTTCCAGGCGGGCCCCGCCAAATTAACCGTGGGTCTTGTTTTTGTAATTGTAGGCGATCGGCATAACTCAGGTAAAGGTCATCTAAAGAAAGGTTAACAATAGAATATCCCAATTTCGCCAAAATCAGCCGTAAAACCTCAGATAAAGTTGTTTTCCCCGTTCCTTGCCCTCCTAAAATCCCTTGAATTAAAGGACGTTTTAAACTTTGTGTTTCAGACGACAATTTCATGGCCAACGGTAGCCAAAGATTCCACAAAATTTCCAGAAAATTAGTTGACTTTACGGGGAAAGTATGTAATATATTGAGAATAGAAAAGAATAACTCGGTTTTGCGGTGAACAACGTCAGCCACATTCGTGGGAGTGACGCCAAAAGCGGGCGATCGCAAATCATCAGCAAGTTCCCAAAGAGCTAACTGCTGGAAATCGCGATCGGTTGGGCAATTTCCAGTTGTCCATCCTTCTAAAATTTCCACAAGTATTAAAGTCATAGTGACATATTCCCAAAACTCACAACTTTTCAACTTAAAAATGATATCGCAACCTTCTCGGTAACTAGGATTTTTTTGATTCCTGGAACCATCAATATTGTTTTGTTCTTCTTCCTTCTTCCTTCTTCCTGAAACGCTCCCTGAGCGAAGCGGTGCCCTGAGCGTAGTCGAAGGGTCGAAGGGCCTTCTTCCTTTTCAAGAACCCAGCTTGAAAGCTTCCACAAATAAATTGTAAGTCACACCAATTTTTAGAGCATTGAGCATATCCACCCACAAAGAACGAACCGCAGACTGATTGCTGCCATAAACAAATCGGTTAACCAATTCAGTCAAAAAAACCAACCAAGCTGCCGCGACAATATCCCAATTAGCAGATTGTCCGGCAATTGTAGAAATAGCTGTTCCCAGAAAAGTGCCGAACAGCAGAGTAATTACCAACAGCGAAATCCGCCGCCAAGGATTGCTCACCCAGCGTCTAAATTGCTCGGCCACAACATCAATAAATCGGTTAATTCGGGTATTCTGCATATAAAACAGTAATTAGTAGATGAAATCTATCTTTTAATCATAAAATTGATGAAACTTAAAATTTACCCGATCGCGATCGGATTGTCCATCGCCCTCATAGCCGCAGTCTTTTCAAGACGTGTTGAAATCACCATCTCCAACAATTCAAATCTACCAAACAACTTGCCACGGACAGCCACCGTGTTCCCCCCAGCTACCACAGCCACCCCAAACAGAGTCATCCCAGCCAAACCCAAACCAACATCAATCCCCGTAGAACCAGAAGAACCAAAAAACGCCTCATCAATACCTGCAAATGTCGAAGCCACTGGCACTTTGCGCGTCAGCAACCGCAGCGAACACCCGGTGCGAGTGGCCCTCTTGGCGAAGGGAGAAGCCGAAAAATCCTACAGCAAACCCGCCCACTGGGACTTTGCGCCCGGAGAAGGTGGCGGCAAAGGATTGATGCTGTCCCTTCCTCAAGCCAAGCTAAAAGTCAAACAGGGAGACATTCTGGTTGTCTTCGCTCAAGACGGTTCTCGTCGCTACTGGGGGCCTTATGTTGCTGGGGAAACAGCATCGCCCGCTTGGAATAGCAAAGCCGGAGAATGGCAATTAATTTTGTCACCATGACATTCAGAAAACCTTTTAACTCACACTTAGGAACGGGCAAGATGCCCATTCCACAATAAATAAAAGTATTTGTGGGGTGGGCATCTTGCCCGCCCCAAATATAGTCTACAAACGGGCAAGATGCCCATTCCACAATAAATAAAAATATGTGTGGGGTGGGCATCTTGCCCGCCCAAAATATAGTCTACAAACGGGCAAGATGCCCATTCCACAATAAATAAAAGTATTTGTGGGGTGGGCATCTTGCCCGCCCAAAATATAGTCTACAAACGGGACAAACTAATCCAACCGCTGTAATTTAGCATTCCTGGGATCGATAATTTTTCGACCCAAACCCGAAAACTTAATGGCCAAATTAACCTTCTCTCCCTCCCCCAAAACATGAGTAATTTCCCCCAGTCCAAAAGCAGGATGAACAACTCTATCCCCCGCTTTCCAATCCATCAATTGTAGATTTTGACTCTGTTGAGAACGCCGGGAATTCGCTGCTGAACTATTAGTTTTCCCAGTCTTAGTTTTCCGGGCACTTCCAGCGATAAACTCTGGTGGCAATTCCCCTAAAAATAGGGAAGGAGTACAGTGTTCGCGAAAACCTCCCCACAAACGGCGTTCACGAGTGTGAGTCAGAAATAGCAATTCGCGAGCGCGAGTGATCCCAACATAACACAAACGCCGTTCTTCTTCTATGGCTCTGGGGTCATCCAAACTGCGAAAGTTGGGAAATAAACCCTGTTCCATTCCGACTAGAAATACTACGGGAAATTCTAACCCTTTGGCAGAGTGCAGCGTCATTAGCGATACGCGGGAATCTCCTTCTTGCAAGTCATCTAAATCCGATGATAAAGATGCTTTTGACAAAAATCCAGTGAGAGTCGCTTCTTCGTTTTGTTCTTCAAATTGTAGCACGGCATTGTACAATTCTCGGACGTTTGCGATGCGATTTTCGGCTTCTTCAGTTCCTTGATTTTTTAAGTCGTCAATATAACCGGAATCTTCGATAATTCCTTTGACAATTTGCGAAGCTGGTAGGGTTTCAACTTGCGATTGCCAACGAGAAATCATTTCAGCAAACTTAATCATAGCTTTTGCCGATCGCCCTGCGATCGTATTCACATCAGACTCATTCTTGAGAATTTCCCACAAAGGAATGCCCAATTGAGTTGCAGCGTCTTCGATTTTCCCGAATGTGGTATCACCAATGCCGCGACGGGGAGTATTGATGATCCGTTTGAGGCTCACGCTGTCGTCTGGATTGGCGAGGGTTCGTAGGTATGCTAGGATGTCTTTGATTTCTTTGCGATCGTAAAACTTCAAACCGCCGACAATATTATAGGGAATATCTAAACGCATCAACGCTTCTTCAAAGGAGCGAGATTGAGCGTTAGTGCGGTAGAGAATCGCAAAATTACTCCCCTCTTCAAATTCCGAATTCTGTCGCTTCAAGGTATGAATTTGACCAGCCACAAACTCTGCTTCATCTATTTCGTTGTCGGCCCGCCAGATTACAATCGGAGCTCCCGGTTCGCGAGTAGCACGCAGAACTTTATCGATGCGTTCGGTATTGTTTTGAATTAAGTGGTTGGCGACTTCCAGGATGTTCGAGCGCGATCGATAATTCTCTTCTAATTTTACCATTGTCTGGGTTTTCTCGTCAGACAAACCATCTCCGAAATCTTCTTGAAATTCCAGCAATATGGTATAATCTGCCATGCGAAAACTGTAGATTGATTGATCGACATCACCGACTATAAAAATAGAGCGATTTTGCCATTTATCGAAATCTTTCGGGTCGGCGTTATTTGTCACCAAAAGCCGAATTAAATCAGATTGAGTCCGGTTAGTATCTTGGTATTCGTCAACTAAGATATGACAAAACTTTTTATGCCAATAATTTAATACTTGCTCGTTTTGGCGCAAAAGTTGCACTGGAACTAGGATTAAATCGTCAAAATCTAAAGCATTGTTTGCGGCTAAAGCATCTTGGTAACGACTGTAAACATCGGCAATGACGCGACCTCTATAATCCGGTTCTGCCAACAGGAATTCTTGGGGCGACCAACCTTTATTTTTAGCATTACTGATGACGTATCGCACTTTTTTGGGGTCAAACTTCTTGTCGTCGAGGTTGAGAGTTTTGATGACAATTTGTTTAACAAGATTTTGAGCATCCGACTCATCAAAAATCGAGAAATTGCGTTTCCACTGTCTGCCTTTTTCGTCTTGATATTTTTCAATATCATAGCGGAGAATCCGACCACAAAGAGAGTGGAAAGTTCCCATCCAAATGTGTTTGGTAATGTTACGATAAATTTGCGATCGCAATTTGGTTTGCACATCCGGTGCTAACTCTTCCAAAGGTTTGCCATATTCGGCTTCAGCTTGTTGAGTCGCCAGCAATTTCTCAATTCTTTCTTTCATTTCTCTGGCGGCTTTATTGGTAAATGTCACCGCCAGAATATTTTCGGGATCAACTCGATTGGTGCGAATTAAATTAGCAACTCGGTAAGTTAGAGCTCGTGTTTTGCCGGAACCGGCCCCGGCTACCACTAACAGTGGCCCGTTATAATGTACGACTGCTTGGCGTTGAGATGGGTTGAGAGTGCTGAGAAAGTCGGTAGTTTGAGTCATAAGTTCGGCAGCGGATTTTTGGCAGCGGATTTTGTAACGGATTTAGCGGATAGAAGGCTGTTCGGCAACAGATTTTTTTTAACGGATTTAGCTGATGGAAGTAATCTGGGAAATTGTTATTTTACAGTATAATTATAAGTTTGATTTTATTTGATTTTTTCAACGTTTAAATATTTGTTTCAGCCAAATTGCAGCTAATATTCCAAATCCAATCCAGATGGCGATAATTACGACAGCAGCCGCCCGATTTATCGGTTTCCCTCGTTCTATTTCTGCGACGGCTTTTTCTCGACACTCGGCTAAAACTTGTGGGGGAATCATTTTTATTACTAGCCAAATTCCGAAAGGTACAATGATTAAATCGTCCAAGTAGCCGAGAATTGGTATGAAATCGGGAATGAGGTCGATCGGGCTAAACGCATAGGCAACAGTAACACCAGCTAACATTCTCGCATACCAAGGCACTCTGGGGTCAATACTGGCTAAATAAATAGCATAGGTTTCTTTTTTGAGTTTCTTAGCAAGTTGTTTCAAAGATTGCATATATAGCAGTTGACTGTTGACTGTTGACAGTTATAATACCCGAATCAAACTGTTTAGCGCGGATTTGAGATTCCATTCATTAGGTTATTGATGCCATAACTGATGTGGAGATTGCTATATTAACTACTCTACGCTCAATGCCCAATTCGCAATGCCCAATTCGCAATTCCCAATTCCCATATTATATATGACGAGAATCAAGTTTATGAATCCAATTGTCCGATCGCGCGATCGCCTTAATTTCCGCAGTCTGATCACAGCTTTATGTTTAACCTTAACTCTCGTTAGTTTCACCGGATTAGGCCCAGCGCAGGCTCAAGAACAGCGGCTCAGAACGCTCACAGTTACTGGGCGCGGGATAGTCGCAATTCCGACTACTCAGACTCAAGTGCGTTTGGGTGTTGAGGTGCAGGGGAAAACGGCGGCCGAGGTGCAGCAAGAAGCGGCAAGGCGATCGTCGGCTGTGGTAGAGTTACTGCGATCGCGCCAAGTCGAAAAACTCGAAACTGCCGGCATCACCCTCAATCCCATTTATAACTACGAAAGTAAGCCGTCACCGCAGATTACAGGCTATACGGCTACAAATACTGTCACTTTTCGGATTAATACTCAATCTGCCGGCACTTTGCTCGATGATGCAGTGAATGCCGGGGCTACACGCATTGATGGTGTGAGTTTTGTGGCGATCGAAAGTGCGATCGAATCTGCTCGAAAACAAGCACTCAAAACAGCAACCCAAGACGCTCAATCCCAAGCTGATGCAGTCTTGAGCGCCCTGAATCTCAAGCGGGGAGAAATTCTGAGTATTCAAGTCAATGGTGCTTCTGCGCCGCCTCCTGTGTACCGCCAATTTGCTGCTCGCGCTGCTGCTGACATTGCAATTGCAACACCGGTGGTGGGAGGCGAACAGCAGATTGAAGCATCGGTGACTTTGCAAATTAGTTATTGATTGCCGATCGCATTCTAATTGAACGCAAAATGCGAGATATGTTAGAAACCCGACTTCTTAAAATAGTCGGGGTTCATAGGTATTTTAGTTTTTTATATTTGTCTAATTATTGTCATATGAAAAGCCGAACAACATGATAAAATTTAATCAGTAACTATCAAACAAAATTTATATGACGCGATTCATTCACGATCGCTTTGCCAAAGAATACTTGGAAGAACTGCTGTCTCCCATCGGAACAGTGAATATCGGGCGCGATGTTGCAGCCGAAGTGCGAGAAATCGATGTTTATTTCATTCCAGGTACTGCAATTCCCGAATACTCAGCCACCCTGGGATTATTGGGAAAAATGGCTAGCACGACTGCAATTTTTGAACCCTTTCGCAATCCTGTAAGTGTCGGCGAAGTTATTAGCTGCATGGGTAAGCTATGGGATTTACGAGGTGAATTGGAGCGGCAAGCCAGAAGAGAAAATACTCAGTATGATGATACTAAGTTGCCTAGACTGTGGATTTTGACACCGACAGCATCGAAATCATTGATCGAAGGTTTTGGTGGGATACCCAACCCTGAGCATTGGGTGAAGGGCGTCTATTTTTTGCCGACGCATTTGAAATCCGCAATTGTGGTGATTCACCAATTGCCAGAAACTCCAGAAACCATGTGGTTGAGGATTTTAGGCAAAGGAGGAGTGCAGCAGCGGGCGATCGCCGAATTGAGCAGTTTAGCAACGGACGATCCGTTACGGATTATCGCGCTAGAATTATTGTATCGCCTACAATCACATTTGGTAGTCGAAACTCAAGAAGAATCAGAGCCAGAAGAGCGGGAGTTAATTATGGCCATTGCACCACTTTTTCGAGAACAAATACAAGCTGCACAGCAACAAGCTAGAGAACAAGGGTTAGAACAAGGGTTAGAACAAGGGTTAGAACAAGGGCTAGAACAAGGGCTAGAACAAGGCAGACAAGCACAACAGCGCTTGATTTTAGAAAATTTCCTGCAAGTAAGATTTGGAGAAATTAACTCAAAAATGACTGCTTTCTTATCTCCAATATCAAACCTTCCCGCAGGGGAATTTACGGTGCTGTTGCTGGCAATATCGATGCTGACAGTCGATGAAGCAGGAAGACAACAAGCGGTCAGATTATTGGCAGAAAATGTCTTAAAAATGCGCCAAAGTGAGTTGGGCGATCTTCTGCCTACAGCCCTTACCAATTTACTAGCATTATCTGTGGATGAATTGACATTGTTTGTAGAACAATTGCCTCAGTTATCGGCTGATGAATTGAGAGCAAGGTTGGGATAAAAACCTGGCGGCATATGACTGGTTCGGGTAGTCATCAACTCTACCCGAATTTTCCGCCATCTCGTGAATGTCCGAAAAATCTATGCGCGATCGCCTTTCTTAAGCGATCGCAAACTCTGTATATTGCCGCAAATTCGGTGGATGAAACGCCAAAACAATATCTTCCCGCGAAACCCCAGCCTGCAAAAAATCTGTCACCACTCCATCTTCTGTCCAATCTTCCTCAATCCAAATTTTGCCATCCCGCAATCGCACATGAATAGTATTTGTCTTAATCCGTTCTTCCCCCTGCCAACCCATTACCATCAATAAATAATGGTCATGTTGTTCGTCAAAAACCAGCACATCTTCTAGCTTTAAATTAGTAGATTTCGACCCCAACTTATAATATTCTGTCAAAACTTTCTGAATCAAATGACGATAATTCTCTAATTTATCCATCGCTCAATCACCTCACTTTCTGGATCGAATATTAACAATTTTACCGCATTACTTTCAACAATTAATTGGGCTATCTTTTTCTGAAAACCATTTTTATAAACCCATCTGTGATCGCTAAATATAACTTGTAATCGGAACCGATCGCACATCCCATTCCCAACCTCGCCACAGACACCCAACAACCCCACAACCTCAAATTACTACCGGATCAGCGATCGAAGTAACCGAGATCGACTACAGTAGACAGAAATTATGATTGGCGGTGACTTGAGTGATTGAGACTTTAGCAACAGGAATCGCAGCAGCAGGTTCGCTGCTAGCATTAGGCGGGTTGGGCCTGGAGTTGAACTATCGCCTCCTTCCCCGTGGAAATAAACTAGAACTCACAGCCGGAGAATGGCACTTAGCCATCTCGGAAGCCAACCACTACCTTTTGGTGGGGGAAATGGAGTTCCAGAACCTCACACAGCGCTTTGAGATCATGTTGCCGGAAGTGCGCGCAGAGGTGAAACTGATCTCAGATGCTAGTTTAGATGATGTGACTTCCAAAACCAAGGTGATTCCTTGCCACAAAGACGCATCAGCTAGAGACGACGATTACTGGTTTGGCTACATCGTCAAAGCCCAAGCAACCACGAAAATCAAAGTCTCTATAGATATTCACGGACAAGATTTAACAAAATTGCAGTCAGCTTGGGTGCAAGTACATTTCACCACCTATGGCCCAGGCGGGCGTATCCCGAAAGTCCGTCACGTCGTAGTACCACTGCAATTTCCCAACTCCGAGACAGTACCAAATGCCCGCAATGTCGGAGTTGCAGAAGTTTTGCCGATTCGTACCCACATCCTGACGGAAATAGACAATCCCGTCGAAATTGTCAAACGTTACGTGCTTCCCCGCGCCCAGAAAGGCGATATTGTCGCCCTAGCAGAAACTCCCTTAGCTTTGATGCAGGGACGTTATCGCCATCCCAGCGAAGTCAAACCCGGATGGGCTGCTAAGCGAGTGTGTTTGTTTTTCTTACCGATGTCCAGTTTGGCTACAGCCTGTGGGATGCAGACTTTGGTGGATGTAGTTGGGCCTTGGCGGGTAGTTGCAGCATTTGCGATCGGCGCTGTGGCTAAAATATTCGGTAAACCGGGAGTTTTCTACCAATTAGCAGGGGAACAAGCCAGACTGATTGATGATGTTACCGGGACATTGCCTCCCTTTGACCAATTTATCGTGCTTGGGCCGGACAATCCCCAGCAGGTTGTAGAGCAAATTCAACGAGAAACCGGACTTGCGGCGGCGATCGTAGACGCTAATGACTTAAAAGCAGTTAAGATATTAGCAGCGACCTCCGATTTATCGGTGACATTTTTAGAGCAAGCCTTGCGTAGCAACCCCGCAGGTAATGCAGATGAGCGAACACCGGTGGTTGTAATTAGACCGTTGTCAAAGAACTCTTGAGTTGAAAATTAAAAAGGTGACTTTTAATTTTCAGTCCAAGCAAGAAGGGGGAAAAAAGAACAGTTTTGAGTTGTCAGTTATTAATTGAAAACTCAAAACTCTCCTAATTCTCCCAGTTTTGAAATTTTTAATTTTTAATTTGTGATTCCCCACTTGCCTCTTATTATCAATATTTTATTGATGTTACAAGCCCCCGAATTTATCTGTGGAATCAATCCAAAATCCAGAATCAAATCAATCTAAAATCTAAAATCTAAAATCGAATGACTTCATTCCCTTCCCCAAACCAAAACCAGGTTGTAATCCGTCCGTTTCAACATCGCGACATCGAGGTGATGGAACAACTTTGCGCGGAAACAACCGATGAGACGGAAAACCCCAAGGGCGCAAGCCCAGACTTGGTATTCACCAGCAAGTTGCAGCAGCTTCGCCGTTGGTACGGACTGCTCAAGATTTTGAGCCTGTTTCCTAACCCTTATCAATCACTTTTCCGCGCTCATGTTGCCGAAGAAGAGGGCATCGTTAAGGGCGTAATTCAGATTTCTCCGTTCAATCGCACCCGCAGCACTTGGCGGATCGATCGCATCGGCGTTGACTCAGAAGCCCGTAGCAAAGGAATTGGTTCGATGCTACTAAGGCACTGCTTCGAGGCAGTCTGGGAAGCCCGCACATGGCTGCTGGAGGTGAATGTAGGAGATACATCAGCCCTGGCTTTGTATCGCCAAAATGGGTTTCAACCTTTGGCCCAGATGACCTATTGGACGATCGCCCCAGAACGTCTTCAAGAAATGGCCTGTGCTACCCCAGATTTGCCCAACTTGCTACCTGTGAGCAACGCCGACGCTCAATTGCTATATCAACTAGATACCGCGTCCATGCCGCCCCACGTGCGCCAAGTATTCGATCGCCATATTCAAGATTTCAAAACCAGTTTTTTAGGTGCTTTAATCGAAGGTGTCAGACAGTGGTTGGGCAAAACAGAAGTAGTCAGTGCTTACGTGTTTGAACCACAGCGCAAAGCCGCGATCGGCTATTTTCAAGTGCAGCTATCCCGCACCGGTAACGAGCCTCATGTCGCCCAATTGACCGTACACCCAGCCTACACCTGGCTGTACCCAGAACTGCTGTCCCAGATGGCCCGCCTAGTCCAAGATTTCCCGGTGCAAAGTCTCAATTTAGCTTCCGCTGATTATCAACCAGAACGAGAAGCTTACTTAGAGCAATTTGGAGCAGTGCGTGTGGAACACAGTTTGCTGATGTCGCGATCGGTATGGCACAAATTGCGCGAGTCAAAATTGGTGTCACTCGAAGGACTCCAGCTATCAGAAATGCTGCAAGGTTTCCAGCCAACTCGCAAACCCGTACCCGGTCGGATGTCGTGGCTAGGTCCGATCGCAGCCGAACCAGCCACCACACCTCCATCGTCCGAAATTAAGCCCCTATTGACTGACTCAGGAAACAACCAAGCCAATCAAATAAACCCCTTAAATAGTCAAATCCCCGAATCGACAGCAACAGATGATGCCAGTATTTTGCCTCTGAAACTGTCCGATTTGCCGATCGATAGTAGCTCTTGATTTGATAGCATTTCACTTTTTTTCGTTCTTTCTCAAGCAGTTCCCTGAGCCCTTCGACTACGCTCAGGATAAACGCAGTCGTTGGGCCTTCTTCCTTCTTCCTTCTTCCTTCTTCCTTCTTCCTTCTTCCTTCTTCCTGTGGATTTCAGCACTAGGACTAGACATCGGACTCAAACGAGTCGGCATCGCCGGCTGTGACGGAACAGGCTTAATCGCTACCGGTATTACAACTTTAGTGCGATCGTCATTCGATCGAGATGTAGCTTACCTCAGAGAACTCGTCAAACAACGGAATGTGCAAATGTTGGTATCAGGCTTACCTTACTCCCTGAACGGAGATGTCGGTGCTCAAGCCCGACAAGTACAAAAATATGCCACTCGCATCGCCACAGCCCTAGAACTGCCCCTAGAATACGTGGACGAGCGCCTGACTTCAGTCCACGCAGAGGAACTCATCCAAGGAGCAGGAATTTCTCTATCGCAAAACAAGGGTTTGATCGATCGCAAAGCCGCAGCCATAATATTACAGCGCTGGCTCGACGACAGAAGGCAAAAATAAGGAAGAAGGAAGAAGGTTCTTCGACACTTCGACTACGCTCAGTGTCCAATTCCCAATTCCCCATTCCCCATTCCCAATTCCCCATGCCCAATTCCCAATTTGCGTAGCAGCTTAACAGAGCCGTGATATCCTAGTTGTGCAAGTTTGTTACAAACACCTGTAACGGTTGACCTACGGTCGAAAAATCCCCAGTCAACTCGGTACTGAAAAAGGAAAATAAGATACACGCGATGTCCTCATCCCCATACCGCAAAGAGAATGGCAAATCCGATCCAGTTTCCGTCACCCTGACTGACGAATTTGGGCGATCGCTGACTTGCAACATAGAATATTCTATGGACTTAGAAGGTCAAGAATACGCTTTACTGCTTCCCATTGACTCCCCAGTAGAAATTTTTACTTGGAACGAAGACGACGCAGACGAAGCAGCCATTCCAGTAGAAGACGAGACCGAAATTGACAAAATTTTTGATACCGCTAGAGTTGTCCTGCAAGAGCAGAACTTGACACTCCAGCGCACAGCCGTTACTTTGACAGTGATTGGTGAGTTGCCAGATTTTCCCGACGAGAATTTGGAGCCTGATGCTGATCCAGATGACGAATCGGATTTCGAGGAATTGATGTGGTTGACCAGCTTCTATCACGAAGAACAGGAATATGCCATTTATACACCTCTCGACCCATTCTTTATCTTGGCTAAAATGAATGATGACGGTAAGCCAGAATTGCTCTCGGAAGAAGAGTTCCAAAGGCTGGAACCCATGTTACCCATGCTAGAAGACCAGTTCTTTGACGAGCTTGATTAGATCTTAAATTGAAGGCAGAAGGGACTATGGATCAAGAACAACTGACAAAAGACAGCGCGCGCCAGAGCCGAAAAGGTACTCCGCAAGTTTCTAAATGGTTGTTTTATCTGGCGTTGCTGCCGGCAATCTGGGGCGTTTGCGCTTGGCAGGGCTGGGCTTGGTGGAGCTGGGCTTCCGCGCCTCCTAAACTAGCTGCTGAGTCAACTACCCCATCAGATGCAACTGCTGTTTCTATCCAAATCCCCGAAGGTACTTCTAGCCAAAAAATCGGGCGAGATTTGGAAGCTGCGGGGTTAATTCGATCGGCCTCTGCATGGAATATGTGGACCCGCTGGTTGACTCTGCAAAACCGCGAGGGAGGGTTTAAAGCAGGCACTTACCAACTGTCTCCGACTCAGCCTCTGGGTGTCGTTGCTGACAAACTTTGGAAAGGTGAAGTCGTACAGCAAAGTTTCACAATTCCCGAAGGTTGGTCGATCGCACAAATGAGCACTTATTTTGAAGCACAAGGTTTTTTCCCAGCTAAGAACTTTATGGCGGCGGTGAGTCAAGTTCCCTACGCTCAATATCCTTGGCTACCGAGCGGTTTACCTCATTTGGAAGGCTTTTTGTACCCGGATACTTATCAGCTAGACGGGGATGCTGTCACCCCGGAAGCAGTGATCAAACAAATGCTCGGCCGTTTCGAGCAGGTGGCTCTGCCGGTCTATCAAAAAAATCAGAAGAATACTAAGCTGGATTTGAAAGAGTGGGTTACTTTGGCGAGTATTGTGGAAAAAGAAGCTGTGGTTTCTAGTGAGCGCAATCGCATTTCTGGGGTATTCAACAGCCGTCTGAAAAAGGGTATGCCGTTGGGTTCCGATCCGACAGTTGAATATGCTCTCGGCATCCGGCAAACTAAGGAGAAACCTCTGACTTTTAAGCAGGTGGAAACGCCATCTCCTTACAACACTTATATCAATGTAGGACTACCACCAACTCCGATCGCAGCTCCCGGAATCGCCAGTCTGGAAGCGACTCTGACTCCTGAAAATACCGAATATCTGTACTTCATGGCGCGGTATGACGGGACTCACATTTTCAGCCGCACTCTGGCGGAACACGATGCTGCTGTGGCTCAAATTGACCAAAAAGTGCGATCGGGCCAATAGCAGAATATGAGACAATTGGGAATTGGGAATTGGGCATGGGGCATGGGGCATGGGGCATGGGGCATGGGGCATGGGTAATACCAATTTAATGGGTCGTTGCACATATTCCGATCCCCCTAAATCCCCCTTAAGAAGGGGGACTTTGATTTAACTCTTGTCCCCCCCCTTAAGAAGGGGGACTTTGATTTAACTCTTGTCCCCCTTAACAAGGGGGGTTAGGGGGTATCGAATTCTATGCAGCTTCATAAAAAATTGGTATAGGTAATTCTCACAAACAAATAAGAAGCAATAAATAACACATTCCCAATGCCCAATGCCCAATGCCCAATGCCCAATGCCCAATGCCCAATCTAAAATCTAAAATAATTATGTCTTGGGGTAAACTACTACAGCCAGATTTAGTTCTCGGCAATTCGGTGGTGAATTTAACACCTGATATCTTGCAAAAATATCATATCAAAGGATTAGTATTAGATGTGGATGAAACTCTCGTCCCCATCACCGCAGCCAATGCTTCTCCCGAACTCAGCCTGTGGGTGAAAGAAATTAAACCCTTAGTATCAGTATGGTTAGCAAGCAATAATTTAAGTCAAAATCGGATTGGTCGAATTGCTGCTTCCTTAAATCTACCATATATCATCGGTGCTGCCAAACCATCGCGCCGTAAACTACGCAGAGCAATTGATGCGATGGATTTGCCAGTGGAACAAGTGGCTATGGTGGGCGATCGACTTTTTACTGATGTTTTAGCCGGCAATCGTTTGGGTATGTTCACTATTTTAGTAGAACCAATGATTAATGTTGGGGATGCCGTGCGGAAATATCCCGTGCGATCTTTTGAAGTCTGGGTTTCTCAAGCTTTGGGAGCAACTTTAAAAATCAAAGATTAGTCATTAGTCATTAGTCATTAGTCATTAGTCATTAGTCATTAGTTAGGAGTCAGAAATATTGTTGACAAATATGCGGTCATGGCATTGATGACCAATAACCAATAACCAATAACCAATAACCAATAACCAATAACCAATAACCAATAACCAATAACCAATAACCAATGACTCAAACAATTGTTGTTAAAATAGGAACTTCGACACTCACGCGATCGACTACAGGAAACTTAGCCCTTTCAACCATTGCTACATTAGTCGAAGTTTTAGCTAATTTGCGACAACAAGGTCATCAAGTAGTCTTGGTTTCTTCCGGTGCGGTAGGAGTTGGCTGTGCGCGCTTGGGTTTGACAGAACGCCCGCGAAATATCGCTCTGAAACAGGCTGTAGCCGCCGTAGGACAAGGGCGGCTGATGCGGGTGTACGATGACTTGTTTACTACACTCCAACAGCCGATCGCACAAGTTTTGCTAACACGCCGTGATTTAGTACATCGTAATAGCTATGTTAATGCTTCCAACACCTTTCAACAACTATTGCGATTAGGCGTTATTCCGATCGTCAACGAAAACGATACAGTAGCAGTAGACGAACTAAAATTCGGCGATAACGACACCCTTTCAGCATTAGTAGCCAGCTTAGTCGAAGCAGATTGGTTATTCGTGCTCACAGATGTCGATCGGCTCTACTCAGCCGATCCGCGCAGCAATCCAGACGCACAGCCGATCGCCCTAGTCCAAAGTATGGCACAACTCACAGAATTTCAAGTACAAACCGGAGATTCCCGCAGCGGTTGGGGCACAGGCGGAATGGTGACAAAAATTGAAGCAGCCAGAATCGCCACAGCATCAGGAGTCCGCACAGTCATCACCGACGGCTGCTTTCCCGCTAATATTGAAAAAATCATCAACGGAGAGTCCATCGGCACTCAATTCGAGCCTCAACCGCGCCCTGTAAACGCCCGCAAACACTGGATAGCAAACGTCCTAATTCCCGCTGGTAAACTGTACTTAGATGCAGGTGCTGTCAACGCCATCGCTCAAGGTGGAAAATCGCTTTTAGCCGCCGGCATTTCGCAAATAGAAGGAGAATTTCAAGCAGAAGATGCCGTGCGATTATGCGACACTGAAGGGAAAGAAATTGCTAGAGGACTTGTGAATTATCACAGTTTGGAATTGAGACAAATTCAGGGATGCCAGTCAGATAAAATTGCAGAAATTTTAGGCTATGCAGGCGTAGAAACTGTGGTTCACAGAGATAATCTAGTAATTATTTAAACAACAGAATGACATAGAGTCCAAGGCAGTGCCGTGTCCCTACCCAAAATAATATTGTAGGGAAACGGCACTGCCCATTGGTGTCAACTTAAGGTAAAACCGATAGTCCGGCAAGGGTTAAAACCCCTGCCTCAAAGCGAAAGTCCTCGGTCGAGGACTCATGATTTCTTCAGTCCTCTTTAGAGGACTTTAGCTATTAGACAGGGGTTTCAACCCCTGGCGGACTGCGGGGCTCACAGAGAGACTTGGCGGGCTTTCAGGCTTAAGTTGACACCTATGGGCACTGCCGTCTCCTGATTTCCGGCAACTACATTTTCCTTCTTCCTTCTTCCTTCTTCCTTCTTCCTTCTTCCTTCTACTTATCACAAAAGCTCAAGACATTCGATGGGCGAATCAAACCCAGCAAATGAAGCCACTTGCAGCACAGTATTGCAAGAATTAGTCTTCGTATGTCCAAACAGCTCATTCATCGCTTCTGTAAATAGTTCAAATACTTTTTCCGCTAATTCTAAAGCCTGTTGACTTTCCAAATCAGTCAGCTTAATCTCTTCGAGAACTTGCAACATTTCTGGTGTATTTAAAATGCGATGATTCCCCAAATATACACAACCACCTCCAAAATAGACATACTCTTTTTTCGTAATTTGCTGTAACTCCATTAGCACTTGCAGCGCCGCCTCAAAAAAAACTGTCGCCGTTCCTTCCAGAACTTCGACTAACACCATTTTTTGAATAGGAGATGCTTCAAAAGCATAGCGTTCCAGAGTTGAACAGAGCGATCGCGTTTTTTTAGCTTCTTCACCCCAAAGCAGTCTAAAATCCCCGTAACTCATTGATTGGTTAAGTCCCAGTTCCTTCAGGTATTCCAGATAGCCTTGCCAGTAGTAGTTTTCTGTATAAGTATATTTATTGATCAGTTCCTGAACTTTGTGATTGCTTGAAGAATCTCGGAGGACATATTTATTTAAATCGCTCAATCCCACAGCCAAAGGATCTAGTACAGGTGCAAAAATTAGTCTTTGATTCGGATGGATATTTTTATTAGCTATAAAATCAAATAAAGGCAATTTCGCAAACTCTTGCTTTTTTTGTTCAATAAATGCTATGATGTCTTTCATAGTTTTTTTAATTACTGCTATCGAAATACTGTTAATCCCTTTTTCTATCATCTATGTTTTCAGGATTAATCGCAGTGTTTATAATCATACATATGTGTATTTGAAATCACAATTTATGATGATTTGCATCATATTATGCAGCGCCAATAGATCCTTGAGAGGGAAGGTACTCCCGCCTCTGCATACTGATGTGGGAATCCTTACAAATAACAATTTACCATTCCCACAATTGCCTTTCGGTACGTTCTGAGTTAATCTATCTTTTGGATCACTTAAGAAAAATCTAGGAGCTCAGCTTGGAACGCACTTTTTTAGCGATTAAACCCGATGGCGTACAGCGCGGACTCGTCGGCGAAATTATCGGCCGTTTTGAAGCCAAAGGCTTCACGCTAGTTGGCATGAAGCTAATTACGGCGACTCGTGAATTAGCCGAACAGCATTACGGTGTCCACAAAGAAAGACCGTTTTTTGCTGGATTGGTAAACTTCATCACTTCCGGCCCGATGGTGGCGATGGTGTGGGAAGGCGACGGCGTTGTCGCCTCGGCGAGAAAAATCATTGGCGCAACCAATCCTCTGAATTCGGAACCGGGGACAATTCGTGGCGATTTGGCCGTAAATGTCGGCCGCAATATCATTCACGGTTCTGATGCTGTGGAAACCGCCAACCAGGAAATTAGTCTCTGGTTTAAGGATGAAGAATTGAGTGCTTGGACACCTTGTTTAACTCCTTGGATTGTTGAGTAGATTTGATATTCTCCCGATTGATCAATCGGGAGATACTCTTATAAATAAATTGTGGTCAATTTTAAGGTAATCTTACCTTTATTTCCTGACAGCGATCCATGTAATTTTGTGCAACTTGATCCAGCGGATTTTGTTGTAGACACTCAGAAAATAGTTGTGCAGCTTCTATATGCTTACTCGCACTATACCAATATAAAGCTTCTGCAAATATAGTTGAAGTAGCTAACTTTCCTTCTTTTACTTCTGGTTTGTCGGCCTCAAATACTTCATGAATAGTCACCAAATCTGATTTTCCTTTCACTCGAACCCGACCAATATTTCGGATTGCATAACATTGGTTATCTATTAACTTTAAAAAAGTATTTTGAGTAATTAACATAGACACTCCATAACTTTTCGTCAGGCTTTCCACCCGCGCAGCTAAATTTACCGCATCCCCAATTACCGTACTATCCATCCGATTAGTAGCCCCAACAGTTCCTAGCATCAATGAACCTGTGTTGATACCAATCCCAATTTTAATCGGTACATAGCCGGCATTAGTCCGATATTGGTTATAATCATCGAGACTATGCAACATAGCAATTCCAGCCTTAACCGCATCAACTGCACTATGACCAAATAAAGCCATAATTGCATCTCCAATATATTTATCAATAAACCCCTTATTTTCAATAATTCCGGGTTCCATTCGACTCAAATAAGCATTAATAAATTTAAAATTTTCCTGGGGTGTCATTCCCTCAGAAAGAGCCGTGAAATCTCTAATATCGGAAAATAATATTGACATTTCTTTTTCCACACTGTCGCCGAGTTCAACATCACTCAAGCTGTCACGGCTTAGCAGCGAAACAAATTCATTCGGTACAAACCGTTTAGCAGCTTCGGTTAATTTTGATTGCTGTTGGAAGGCAATTTCTAACTCCTCATTGATTTTCCGAAGTTCGGCATTTTGTGATGCCAGTTTTTTGTCCTGACTATAGCTGTGGACAGCTTCTGTTACCGTCAATTTCAAGTCTTCAGTTTGCCAAGGTTTGCCTATATAACGATAGAGTTTAGCATTTTTTATGGCATTTCCTACCGCCTCAATTGTCGCCTGACCTGTTAGCATCACCTTGAGAGTTTTAGGAGATAATTGGTGAACTCGCCTCAACAGTTCATCTCCTTTCATGTCCGGCATCACATAGTCGGAGATAATTAAGGGAATTTCATACCCGTCTTCCATCAATTCAGCAACTAACTCTAGGGCATCTTCACCTCCTTCGGCAATTTCAATCCGATAAGTATTACCTAAAGCATCTTTTAATTCAGTTTTGAGACTTTTCAAAACTGTTTTTTCATCATCCACACAAATAATGACTTGTTTAGTCATAATGATAAGGCCGTTTTAATGGTTTCGATCAACTCTTCTTCTGACCAAGGTTTGTGCAAACAGCGATGGAGGTTTGCTTCGTTAAACGCCCTCTGGACTGCATCTTCATCCGCTTGACCAGTTAGCATGATTTTAACGATATTCGGAAATTTTTGATGGACTCTAACTAAAAATTCATCTCCTTTCATTCCTGGCATCAACCAATCAGAAACAATCAAAATAATCATTGTTTCGTCATCATTAAATTCATCGATCAACTCTAAAGCATCAGCAGGATTCTCGGCCATTTCATAGGCATATTTATTCCCAAATGCTGATTTTAGTTGGGTTTTGAGACTTTTCAATACCACTTTTTCGTCGTCAACGCACAGGATGATTGGCTTAGACATTTTTTTCCTGTTGGCTATGTATGTTGAATGCTTGGTTTCTTTATGACATAAAGTAATAGAAAAGTTGACATCTTCCATTACTACTGCCTCATCAGTTGGTTTTCAGGACAGTTTTAGGAAAGATTGATAGATAAGCAAACCGTAAAAGTGGTTTTGCCGGGAACCGATTCTACTTCAATTTTACCATGATGTTTTTCAATAATTTTTTTGACAATATCAAGTCCCAAACCGCTACCTTCTCCGGGGGGTTTAGTGGTAAAAAATGGCTCGAATATTCTGGGCATAACTTCCGCAGGAATTCCTTTCCCACTATCTGTCACTGCGACTTTGACATAGTTGTCCTCCTGAATAATATCAATAATCAATGTGCCTTTATTATCCATTGCTTGCAGGGCATTATGGATCAGATTTGTCCACACCTGATTGAGTTGGTCTACATAGCAGAGTATCGGCTCTATTTGTTGGAAGTTTCGCAATACTTCAACACCTTGTTTGATGTTATTTTGATATAGGGTTAGTACAGTTTCTATTCCATCGACTATATCTGATTGAATCATGACTTCAGACGAGTCATAACGCGCGTAGTTTTTCAGGGCAAAAACGACTTTTGAAGCGCGATCTGTTGCGGTATTAATTGTTTGGGTTCCCCGCTGAATTTCTGAGAGTTTGTAAGCCATTTCAAATATGCGATCGCGATCGCCCTTTTGCAGCAAAACTAAAAACTCGTCGGGTTCGTAAATCCCCATATCTACCAAGGTGTCGGCAATATCATCAGCATCGTCAATGTCTTGGTCTTCCAGTTGGCTAATTAAAGACCGCTTTAACTTCCTTTCTTCTTTTGCGCTTAAACTCATATCTTTTTGTAGAGATGTGTTGAGTAAAGTGAAGAAGTTTTCAGCTTCTGCGGGGGAAAGTGACTGAAACAGCGAAGGTAAATTAGAAAGAGTTTGTCCCAAAAATTTAGTCATATTTCCAGCACTCGATCGAATCGCACCCAAAGGAGTATTCAGTTCATGGGCTACTCCAGCTACCAATTGTCCTAATGCAGCCATTTTTTCCGATTGAATTAGTTCGTTCTGAGTGGCTTGCAGATAGTCCAGGGTTTTGGAAAGTTCTTGAGTTCTTTCGGTGACTTGAGTTTCGAGAGTGTGGTTGTATTCGGCTGCCAAATTCTCGGCTTCTTTGCGTTGGGTTATATCAGCAAAAGCTGCGATCGCATAACGGACATTTCCTTGATCATCATAGATAGGCGTTCCCCAAGCTTCGATGGGAATCACCCGATCGCCTTTATGGATTTCTAAGTCATCAACATTCACACTTGAGCCTTTAAAAGCACAAAGTATTGGGTCTTTATCTTGAGGATATATTTCGTTGCTACCAGCCAGATAAACTTGATATTTCTCTTGAATTTCATTAGGACTGATATTATCCACTATACCTTGACCAAGCAAGGATTTGGCGCGAGAATTAATGTAGTATGGTCTACCATTAGATTCAGCTACAAAAATCCCGACTGGAACAGCTTCTAAAATTTGGTTGAGTCGGCTTTTACTCTCGGATAATTCCACGTTCAAAGCTTGCATTTCGGCAAAGGAGACTTGTAGTTGTTCTGCCATACTCTTAAATGAGTTGGCAAGTTCTCCAACTTCATCATTACGGTTGATTTCTACAATTTTACCCCACTGACCTTTGGTAATATTCTTAGCGGTTTCATTCAAATATAAAATGGGTTTAGTCACCCATCTAGCCGTGAGTACACCGACAACAATCGCCCCTGTCAAAGCTGCAATGCACAACCAAATTGTCGTTCTAGTGTTGGCATTGATTTGTTCCAAAAAGTCTGCTTCTGGAATAATTACCACAATCAGCCAATCCAAACCCTTATCATCCTTTAAGGGAGTAACTTGCATGAATTGTAGCTGGCCTTCAATCTTAAAGTTAAGCCCTTGGGTTTGCTGAATGTTGCTGAGGTTGCCAAAGCTCTCTTGCAGATATTTAGTTGTGAGACTAATTACAGGGTTTTGGCTGTCAATCGCCAGAATTCTTTCTGTCTCTTCACCCTTGATTAAATACACTGGATCTGTAGTCGATGTGGTGATTAAAGCGCCCGATCGCTCGATAATAAATGTCTGTCCTGACTTACCAATCTTTAACTTACCAAGAAACTCATTGACTTGCGAAAAGAGTAAGTCTGTGCCAAATACTGCCTGCAACTCTCCCGATTCATTGTATAATGGTTGTGCTGCTGTAACGCCGAGTCCTTTGCTAGTAAAGTCTGCGTAAATTTTGCTCCAAGTTGCCGTTTTTGCTTCCGTTGCTGCTGTGTACCAGGGACGAACTCGCGGGTCATATTTAGGCCTGACTTTAACTAAGTTAGTAGGTTCACCGTTGTTGCTGGCAGCATAATAATTCATGCTGCCATCTGTAAGCTCGGTTCTTTCTTGTAATAAAAAAGTACCGTCATTAGTACGTCTCGCGCCAATAAAATCTCCCCCTGGCGTCGCAATATATGTAACGCTTACTGTGTCAAAGGTTTGCAGTTGTTTCCAAAAGTGACGCTGAATTCTGGGAGAGTCTTGCAAGTTGAGGTCGCCCAATTCAAAAGCATTAGCTTTAAATTGATTGAGTTGCTGAGGAAAGGCCATGTATGCTTGAACGCGCTCAGAGATGCGATCGCTAATTTCTTGTCGCAACTGAGTAGCAACTTCATTAACGGCTTGCTGTCCGTTACGAAATGACAGATAGCCTACGATTCCCACCGCCGCGAAGATTTGCAAGACGAAGGGAACGATGAGGACTGTTCGCAGATTCAGGGGACGAGCAGTTTTTACGGCTAATTTGCTTGCAGAGTTGGTTTGATCGACAACTTTGACGCTTGATGGTGTAATCATGCTGGGAAATACTGGTTTGCGAAGAAATATTATATCATTTCGATTAGCTGCACCCGAACAAGTTCAGAACTCATTATACCAGCAATATGTCTTAAATTCCCTAAGAAATTAGGAGACGGCTTGGTCTTAGTCCCTACAATGTTATTTTGGGTAGGGACTAAGACCAAGCCGTCTCCTCTATCATTCCGGTACTAAGTAGTTTGAATTATTTGATACAATTTTATGCGATCGCACCCAAATTCACCCGACGAATTGCCACCACCGCAGGTTTAGGCGGCTCATTAGCTTGATTCCCTGGCCAATTAGAACCTATAGGCACTTTACGAGTTTGCATAAACTCCTGACCATCAGTAGTTTTCATCGCCAACTGACGGCTCTCAAATGCCATATCTTGGCGCGTTCCATTCACCTCTCCCGGATGCTGAATTGCCAAAAACAAAGTTGTTTCATCTTGAGTAAAAAACGGCCCGGTAGTTTCGCAATCCATCGGCCCAATTCCAAATAAGAAAGCCTCCCCCGCCTTCGGGCCAGAAGCCGGCAAAAACCAAATCGCATTATTGCCGTACAAACCGCGCAAATTAGATTGACTAATCGGCTTTCCATCCTTACCAACTCGACCCGCAGGAATAGCAGTATTAAGTTTGTCAGAAGACATATCATTCACCATCCAGATATTGCCACTCTTGTCAATCATCAAATTATCTGGATTAGCAAAACCCAACCCACCCTCAGCAGGTTCGCCGCCAGTCGCAAACATTTTCCACTGGAAACTCATTGCAGATGGTTCATTACTATTTTCCATCAAGCGCATGATCCAGCCGTATTCGTAAGCTTTACCATCTTTACCTTGGAAAATTCGCAAATCCGGGCCACCATCACTATCGCTTGCAGCACCGGAAGTGAAGGTAATATAAAGAGAACCGTCAGGAGCAATTTCGGTATCTTCTGGACGAGCAGTGCAAGTCGCACCCGCCGCACTTGCGGCATAATGAGCGTCAATTAAAATTGCACCTTGTTTTTGATTAGCAGTGCCTTCATAAAGGTCGCCTAAAGTCTTAAACTTCTGTTTAAAAGAAGCGACATCTGCATCTTTGTCAAGTTTAAAACTACCGCCTTCAGGACGCTTCGGCAAATTAATGATTCCGCCTGCATGAATGCTAGGTAAATCTGGATTAACAGCGGTGTCAGTCTTGAGTGGAATCCAGCTACCCGTACCATCAGGATTGAATTTAGCAGCATAAAGCATTCCGTCTGTCAAGAGTTGGGAATTAGCTTTGTCTTTGGGGTTTTTCACGGCATTTTTACTGACAAATTTGTAGAGATGTCCGCTGCGGCGATCGCACCCAGAGTAAAATGCTAAAGGTTTGCCCGCTACAACTCGAATTCCGACTGCTTCGTGGCGGTATCTTCCCAGCCAAGTGTGCTTGGTTCCATAATCATTGGGATTAGCTGGATCTAATTCTACCATCCAGCCGTATTTGTTCCCCGCTAGACCAAATACATTGCCCAAACCGCCAATTTCTTCGGCATCAATATAGAAAGTTTTCTGACTTGGGTCAAAGGATGTACCGTCTGCAAACACGGGTTCTGGTACAAAATTTTGGGTGTTTTCTTCAGCACTAAAAACTGTTCCCCAAGGTGTTGTCCCGCCTGCACAGTTACTAAAAGTGCCGATGATTTTGTCACCCAATTTGTCGTTATAGCCTTGACCTTTTTTGTTAAATATAGCTACAGCCGGGCCCGTCGATTTCAAGTAGCGCCCGTCTGTTAAACCGGAAATACCGGTAATTCGGCGATCGGCTGGAGAATTAGTCCGTTCCCATTTGCCATCAGGATTGCGGCGAATGGATATGACTCCCATGCCTAAATCAATTAAGGCTTCTTTGAGTACCTCACTAATCATCTTTTTTGTGGGGTCTTTGTCAGCTAAGGCGAAAGCATTAATCCCGTCTTTTCCAGCAGGTTTAATGGCAGTTGCTAGCTGAGCAAAAGGGAGGGATTTACCAATTACTTTTTGATAGGCTTGAATCCAAGGTTTGGCACTAATATATTCAAAGTTGACAGTCAAAAATCCTTCGTTTTTACTGGTTTCAACAAAGGAGAGATAGTCATTGTTATAGCCGAAACGAGAATCGCCTACTTTGTCTCCCCAAGCAGCTATGATGTCGTAGGTAAAGTCTTCGGGAAGTATGAGGTCATCTGCGACTTCGTAGGCGCTGTAAGCTTGGATTTGCTGCTGTGGGGATGCGGCACTAATTTGGATTAATTCTCCGGTTTTGGCTACTGCACTGCTACCTGATAGAGGCATTGGCCCTTTAAGGGGTTTAAAGTTTATGCCTTCAATATTGGCAGATATCTTGGTAGCACTAACAGGATTTCCGAAGGGCATGAAAGCTTTCTGTTGGCAAGAATTGAGTCCAACAGTACCAGCACTTGCACTTAAAAAAACTAGGAATTCGCGACGATTGATAGTCATAGGTAAAGCATTGTTTAAGGATGGATTATCGACAGATTTGTCACCGAAGTCGAATCATCTGGATACTCCAAGAGCCCATTGGTGTCAACTTAAGCCTGAAACCCTTGGTATCTCTCGCTTTTACCTGAGTCCAGATCCCCCTAAATCCCCCTTAAGAAGGGGGACTTTGAGAAGACTCTTGTCCCCCCCTTCTTAAGGGGGGCTAGGGGGGATCTGGCCTTAATCGTTAAAATCATGTGTGAGTACAATCGGAATTGATATAACTCGATCTAACCCTTTGTCTGATTTCTCATCTTTTTTAACACAATATGACAAATAAGGACACAATTTTATTGTGTCCCTAGGTTATATTCAATGATTAATAGCACCCTTTGATTAATTTTAAACTTTAGCCAAATCGATAGCCAAACCCCCGTACTGTAATGATATACTCCGGTTGACTGGGTTCAATTTCCAACTTTTCTCGTAGCCAGCGGATGTGAACGTCCACTGTTTTGCTGTCTCCGATAAAGTCTTGTCCCCAAATTTTTTCTAGCAACTGATCGCGAGACCAAACTCGGCGGGGATAACTCAGAAACAGTTCTAGTAAGCGAAATTGTTTGGGAGAAAATTTTACTTCTAGACCGCGAACCAGCACTCGACATTCTTCAGGAAAAAGAGTTATGCTTTTGTATTGCAGCATGACTGGTTGTGGTAACTGACCGAGGCGCTGACGTCGCATGAGTGCTCGACAGCGAGCGATAAATTCGCGCATTCCAAAGGGTTTGGTCAGGTAGTCGTCGGAACCGGCTTCTAGGTAAAAAGCGCAGTTATTTGCACTTCCCCTGGCACCGATAATCAAAATAGGTACGGGATTTCCTTGATGTCGTAACATTCGACACAGATCCAAACCGTTAATTGAATCCATAATCAGCAAGTTGAAGGATGAGTCACCGTGATAGGATGATCCAGCTTGAACGGAAGGAAGAGCGCTGCGCCCGTCGGTAGTAACGACCACCTCATAGCCCTGTTCTTGAAGGGCTAAAGCTAGCATTTCCCGCAATAGGTCTTCACCTTCGAGTAACAAGATCCGACCCGCTTTGCTAACGGTAGACCTTAAAGGACTTTCGCTTAATTCAGCAGAAAACATAAATATCAGTGTTGGAGGTATGTTTGTTTGTGACTGGTGGGAGGTGCCTTGTTCAGTAGCTGAGGCACTCTCGCGTTGCGATCGCACTTTAGGCGATCGACATTTCAATGGTTTTACATCCTCTGCCAGTCCATCCAACAGATGCGCGCTCGACCTTTGCTACTTGCTCGTGCAAGGAATAAAGCCGTAGAGCAGTTGCCGGAGCCGCGCTGTCTGCCTGCGTCCAGGCATCAGAACCCTGGTCATTTTTAGGGGTTGGTGTTAATTTCATAAAACATTTCCCGCTGATAATTGACCAGGTAACACCCCATCTATGGGGGGATGCTGGATATCTTACTCTCAAAAGGTTATTAAAAGGTAAAGCTTTGGTAATTAAATGGTTAAATTATTAAGGTTGAGTCATAAAAATGTGAATTTGTCTTCATAATTCATAATTTTGTTTAAGAATTAAATAATAAATTGGGATCAACTCTATTTTCTGCAACGGCACGCTACGATCGAGCTGTAAGTAAAAAATCTGTAAACTGCCTATAATGTTGCTGCACTTGAGTACCTGGCCGGAGGTAGAAGCTTATCTAGAGAGTTCCCGCGGCATAATTATTCCGATCGGCTCTACTGAACAACATGGACCGACTGGATTAATCGGGACTGACGCAATTGCGGCGGAGGCTCTAGCCCGTGGGGTCGGCGAAGCTACCAATGCCTTAATTGGCCCGACAATTAATGTGGGAATGGCATTGCACCACACCAGTTTTCCCGGAACTATCAGCTTGCGACCACAAACCATGATATTAGTAATCAGGGATTATATCACATCTTTGGCAAAAGCGGGGTTTGTGAAATATTTCTTTATTAACGGTCACGGTGGCAATATTGCGACGATGAAAGCTGCTTTTTCGGAGACTTACGCCTATTTAGCGGATTTGAATGTGCCGAATTGCGATCGAATTCAGTGTCAAATCGGCAATTGGTTTATGTGCGGTTCCGTATATAAGCTAGCCAAAGAATTGTACGGAAATCAAGAAGGTGGACACGCGACACCTAGCGAAGTCGCCTTAACTCAGTACCTTTATCCAGAAGCTATCAAGCAAGCTCCGCTTTCGGAAGAAGTTGCTTCCGGGCATAAAATTTATGGTGCTACTGACTTTCGTCGCCGATTTCCCGATGGCAGAATGGGTTCAAATCCGGCCTTAGCAACTCCTGAACATGGGCGACAATTTTATGAGTTAGCAGTGAAAGAGTTAACTAATAATTATTTGGAATTTTTGAGTTCGGATTAAGGTTTTTAGCAACAGGCAAGATGCCTGTTCCACAAAGAGTTAATTTGATTGTGGGATGGGCATCCTGGATTGTTAGCAACAGGCAAGATGCCTGTTCCACAAAGTTGATTGTGGGGTGGGCATCCTGCCCGCCCTCAACAGCCTGATTGACAATTGTGCAAGATTCCTACTCAGCAGCGACTTCTTCCGATTCGGCTTCAGGTGCATCTGGGACATCTTGCTTGATTGTCAAATAGCGAATCACTTCTTCACTCAAACGCATGGCGCGTTCCATAGGGAAAATTGCAGCGCCAGGAGCTGTATAGTTCATTTGAACGTATACTCCGTCGCGGTGCTTGCCGATTTCATAGGCCAAACGACGCTTGCCGCGATGCTGAGTTTCGATACTTTCAGCACCTTGATCGCGCAAAATAGTTTGATATTTCGCGATCGCCTGATCGGTCATTTCTTCACCCAAATCTGGGCGCAGAATGTACATTGTTTCGTAAATAAACGGTTTCATGCCAAAAATCCCCTTATGGACAACAAGGCTTCTCGCGAAGCAAGGACTTATTATCATATCCCAACTATGAACAATTTCAAAACTAAAAAACCAAATTCTCCAAACGCTACTCCCTCGCTGTGGAAAACCCTGTGGATATATGGCATGATGAGTGCGATCGGGCTTTTAATGCTTTTCCCCCTGCTCTGGCTGCTCAGCACCTCCCTCAAATCCCCAACCGAAAACATCTTTCAATTTCCCCCGCAACTGTGGCCACAACAGCCAACCCTGCAAAACTTCATCAAAGTTTGGCAAACCAACCCCTTCGGGCGCTACCTCTTCAACAGCACCCTAATCGCCACCCTGACAGTGAGCATCAATGTCCTGTTTTGTGCCCTCGCCGCTTACCCATTAGCCCGGATCAACTTTCGCGGCCGTGAAGCAATATTAATTATCATCATTTCCACAATCATGATTCCCTTCCAAATCGTGATGATTCCCCTATATGTATTGACAGTACAATTAGGATTAAAAAATAGTTATTTAGGGGTGATTTTTCCTGGATTAGCCTCAGCATTCGGCATATTTTTACTGCGCCAAGCATTCCTCGCAGTTCCCAAAGAATTAGAAGAAGCCGCCCGCATCGATGGTTGTAGCGAATTAGGGATTTGGTGGCATATTATGATTCCAGCAATTAAGCCAGCATTAGTCACGTTAGGGATTTTCGTATTTATCGGTTCTTGGAGTGATTTTCTGTGGCCGTTGCTCGTTTTAGACAGACCAGAATATTACACTTTGCCGCTAGGAGTAGCCAATTTAGCCGGGACATTTTCCTTGGATTGGCGTTTAGTTGCGGCGGGTTCCATTATTTCCATTGTACCAGTTTTAGGACTATTTTTAATATTGCAAAAATACATTGTACCCACAGAAACAGCCACCGGAGTCAAGGGATAATATCCATCTTAAAAATCCGCGTTAGATCAAATCCGGTTGCATCGGAATGATTAAACCGCGAAGACACAAAGAGCGCGAAGGAAGAACTGCATCTTCTTCTTCTTTCTCTTCCTTTGCGTCCTACCCTACGGGAACCCCTGCGGGGAACGCGCCTTCGCGGTTCATTTAATCTTACGACCTATTACCGATCATATAGTTAGTTGTTGTTGAATGATTAAACCACTCTTTCCATCCAAATTCCCCTTATCTCGGAGTGAAAACCGCACTAGGATAAGCAATACGCTTATGATTGAACTGTTCCCAAACCCGCACAAAAATCTCTGCAATTAAAGACATATCCTCCCGCGTCAAACCCGAATCAATCAACTGATTATCCTGCCAACGAGCGCGCAAAATCTTATTAACCATACTCAAAGCCTCCTCGTGAGTAGCATCCTTGAGCGATCGCAAAGCGGCCTCACAAGAATCCGCCACCATCAAAATCCCAGTTTCCCGCGACTGCGGAATCGGCCCATCGTAGCGAAAATCCTCCTCCCTCACTTCCCGACTTTGAATGGTTAAGGTTGTTGTTGAATTATTCCCATTTGCTAAAGCCATCTTTGAATCTGTTGGCTCTTGAGCTACAATTTGCTTTGCTTGGTGATAGAAATAAGCAATTAACATCGTCCCTTGATGTTCGGGAATAAACGCCTGAATCGCCTTCGGCAATCGATGTTTGCGTGCCATCACCAACCCTTCACTAACGTGCTTTTTAATCAGATCAGCACTTGCCCAAGGGTCATTCATTTCATCATGTTTGTTGCCGCCGCCCATTTGATTTTCACAAAATCCGATCGGGTCGTGCATTTTGCCAATATCGTGATATAATGTGCCAGTTCTAACCAGCTCCACATTGCAGCCAAGTTCCCGCGCCGCCGCTTCTGCCAAACTAGCCACAAACAACGTGTGCTGAAAAGTCCCCGGAGCCTCCGCAGCCAACTTTTTCAACAGCGGGCGATTGGGATTGGCCAATTCCGCCAGTCGGATCGGGGTAATCAGGTCAAAAACGTGTTCCAAATAAGGGCTGATGCCCAGAGCCACAACGCTCCAAGCTAAGCCTGCTAAACCTTGGGAACCTACAGCACCAAGCAAAACGTACCAAATAGAACCGGTGGCGGCGCTGGCAATCATGGTTGCTACGAGATAAACTATGGCTTGAGTTAAGCCGATCGCGACACCTAAGAGAGCTAGTTCTTCGCGCGATCGCAACCGCCCCGCCATCACAGCGCCCAGCAATCCCGCTGCCGCGCTAGCCACCAAATGAGTCAAGTCAAGTTCCAAGCCAATGGGTAGCACCACCGACAGCAGCCCTACGACACTCACTCCCACCGCCGAACCGTAGAAACCGCTTACTAAAATCCCGATCGCAGGCAAACTCGTCCAAGGTAGCCCCAAACTCACCAACACTGGCGCGCTCAAAGTCAACAGCAACAGCAGCAAATGATCTCTCCGCCGCAAGCGGTAGTGCCTCTCAACCAAAAGTACGATCGCAATTGCCGCCCCAACTAAGCACACAAATCCTGCCAACCCCAACCAATTCACACCCCGCCGACTCAAGCCGAAATAGTCCAGCAACACGAAATCTTGTTGCGAGATCTCTTTTCCTTCTCGAACAATGATCTCGCCTGGGTCTACTTTGATCATTACCAGTTTCACCTTTTGGGCTGCCAATTCAGCTAGCTGTTTAGTTTCTTCAGAATCTGGCATCAAATTGGGCTGCAAAATTGCTGTTAAAGCTTCAACCGCCAAAGCTTGCGATGCCACAGGTACCGAGTCTGCCACTTGCAGTCTCACAGCTTCCTTTAAAATATCTTTGGGCAAACCCTGGGGAATACCTTGAGCCAACATTCTTTTTGCGGCCTTAGTCATACCCATTTGCGTTTCCTTCCAAGCTGTTTCGGACAAATCAAACAGGGAAGTATCATAAATCTGTCCAAGCCTGGGAACGGATTTTGTCTCCATCGCGTCCAATGCCTTCAAATAGCCTTGGCGTGCTTCGGAAATAGCGTCTGTCAGTTGTTTGAAATCAGCCGTGGAGACCGATCGACTGTAAGCTTGCAGTTGAGATACAGCATCTTGTTGAGTTTGATTCCCCGTCGGCTTGGCAATTGCAGGCGACTCTAAACTCAAGGCGGAAGTGGCACTACCGTCTCCCACTTGCGCGTTGATCGATCGCCATTCCCACTCTGGACAGCTCCGCAGGTAAAATTGAACGTCTGTTGAGAGTGCTTCTGCTCTGGCCAAAGGCAGTGGCCTGATCGCCTTCCGCAATTCGCTGCCCTGTTGCAAAAATTGTTGTAATTCTTGATAGATTTTGCGATCGGCGATCGAGTCAACCATCAATATCGCTACAGCCCCAATTCGCGCTGCTTTTCGCTGTTCTTCAGTGGTTTTGAGATCCGGGACGTTAGCACTCTTCGGAGCCTTAATCGTCTCAGGAGCTTTTGTTCCTACGTCTAGTTTCGGTTGGTTATAAAAACGATGCCCCAGAGTGCTGCTCAGGGAAATTACGGCGACGAGCGCCAACACAGGGGAACGAGCTTGATTTTTGAGGTACGATTTGGAAGTTTTATATTTACAAGGAGTAAAACTATCGGGTCGATCGAATTTGTTCAGGGAAAAACGGTTCAGGAGAGATCCGCTCCGGCGGTTCTCTCCGTTGGCGCAGCCCCCGTAGGGGCGGGCTGCGCTAACGGGTTTTTGTGTGCGATCGTTTTGCACCTTAGCAGTGTGTTGGCGCAGCGATCGCGCAGCCCCTAGCTGCTCGATGTGCCGCATTAATGAGGAGAGGGTGTTCATAAAAACACTCGGTAAGTGGGAAACTCAGAGTCTTTAGACCTGAGAGGGAAACGACGCGGGTGGTTTTAACCACCGTGAATCCCCTTGCGGGGTGG
>REAP01000252.1 GCA_004294385.1 Oscillatoriales cyanobacterium
TGCCTGTTGCTAATTATGGATGTCCAGGGCGGGCAAGATGCCCACCCCACAATAACACTAAACTCTTGTGGAACAGGCATCTTGCCTGTTGCTAATTCCAATTACTAATCTTCTACAAACCATCAAAATTATGAACGATTTTGATTACATTTCGATCGCACTTTTGAACCAATACTCTTACTGTCCTCACCGTTGCTGGCGAATGTCTTGCGCGGGAGAATTTGCGGACAACCAGTATACCATCGAAGGGACGAGTTTGCACGATCGCGTTCACACTCTCAGTCAAATCAACCGCGATGAGACTTGGCAGGTGCGGGCGATTTGGCTGGTTGTATCCCGTTGAGTACAAGCGGGGGCGCAAGGGCGAATGGGATAACGATGAGTTGCAAGTTTGCGCCCAAGCCCTTTGTTTGGAGGAGATGACGGGGAAAAGTATTGCGACTGGATATGTGTATTACGCGCAGTCGCATCAGCGGCAATTAGTCGAGATTTCTGAGGGGTTGAGACGGGAGACGATCGCCACTATCAACGCTATCCAAATTTTACTGCAAACTGGCAAAATTCCTCCAGCGCACTATAGCAAACGCTGTCAGGGTTGCAGCCTTTATCAGCAATGTTTGCCGCAAGCTGCTGAAAAAGTCCTGCGCTATCAAGAAGCTAATTAAACGTCGTTTTTTGGAGTCTATCATGGGAACACTTTATATCAATCAAGATGATGTGTTTATCGGCAAAACAGATGAACGCCTCAATGTCAAGGCAAAAAATCAAACGTTACAAGATGTGCCTTTGATTCATTTAGATGGAGTGGTGATTGTGGGACGGGCTACTATTTCCCCGGCTGCGGTTGCAGAATTGCTTCAGCGGAAAATTCCTCTGACTTTTATCACCGATACTGGTCACTATTTGGGTAAGCTAGAACCGGAATTAAGTAAAAACATTTTCGTTCGGAATGCTCAGTGGAAAGCGGCGGGGGAAACTCCCCAAGCTATTCATGTTGTCCAGGGTTTTATTCGAGGGAAATTGAAGAACTATCGCACCAGTTTATCTCAAACTCAGCGGGAACATTCGGAACTAAATTTAAGTTCGGCAATTATGCAGATTTCAAATGCGATCGCCAAACTTGACAAAACTGACAACATTAACTCTTTGCGCGGACACGAAGGTGCTGGGAGTGCGGCGTATTTCGGAGTTTTCAACCAATTAATTCGGGCGGAAGGCTTTGTGTTTAAACCCCGACACCGCCCTGCTACCGATCCGGTGAATTCTTTGATGAATTTTGCTTACACGTTGCTACGTCACGATGTCCAAAGCGCGATTAATATTGTGGGATTTGACCCTTATTTAGGATACCTTCATACCCAGCGCTACGGCCGCGTGGGTTTAGCGTTTGATTTGATGGAAGAGTTCCGCCCGTTGGTGGCTGACAGTGTAATTCTCAACGCGATTAACCGCCGGATTCTGACGCCGAATGATTTTACTGTGGAACCGCTGAGTAATGTGATGCGACTGTCGGAAACGGGACGGAAAGAGTTTTTGAGGTTGTATGAAAAGAAAAAGCAGTCTGAGTTTAAGCATCCGGTTTTGAAACGCAAGTGCACTTATCGAGAGGCTTTTGAGATTCAGGGGCGGCTGTTGGCGAAATATTTGATGGGCGAGATTGACAAATATCCACCTTTAGTTTTGTACTAGATATGCACATTCTGATTTCTTACGATATTTCGGAAGACAAGCGCCGGACAAAGATTCACAAAATGCTGAAGTCTTATGGGCAGTGGATGCAGTACAGTGTATTCGAGTGTGCCGATCTGACTGAGACTCAGTATGCTAAATTGCGATCGCGCCTGAACAAAGTCATCAAACCAAACGAGGACAGTATTTTGTTTTTCCCGCTGTGCGCCTGCTGTCAAGGTAAGATTGAACGTATTGGTGGGGTCGTTCCTGCCGATCGCACAATATTTTTTGCCTAGTTTCCGTGAACGGGTAGGTGTTAAAATAGGGGTATCAAATTTTTCGGCTGAAACTGATGTGCAGCAAGAGTTTGATGCCCCTAGTCTCAAAAAACGATTCACGGAAA
>REAP01000009.1 GCA_004294385.1 Oscillatoriales cyanobacterium
ACAGGGGTTTAAACCCCTGTCTAATAGAAGACAGTCCTCTCAAAGAGGACTAAAGAGTTCTTCAGTCCTCTTTGAGAGGACTTGCGCTTTGAGGCAGGGCTTTTAACCCTTGCCGGACTATTGGTTCTACCTTAAGTTGACACCAATGGGCAGTGCCGTTTCCCTACCGTGATTGTCGAAATTAGGAGACGGCAGTGCCGTGTCCCTACCGTGATTGTCGAAATTAGGAGACGGCACTGCCGTCTCCCTACCGTGATTGTAGGGACACGGCATTGCCCATAGGTGTCAACTTAAGCTGTCAGCCCGCCAAGTTCGTTAGTCATCCCGCAAGTCCAACCGGGGTTGAAACCCCTGTCTAATAGAAGACAGTCCTCTCAAAGAGGACTCAAGAAATCATCAGTCCTCTTTGAGAGGACTTGCGCTTTGAGGCAGGGGTTGCATTGCCGTCTCCTCTATATCATTCCGGTGTTACCGGAATTGATATTACTTATGTAGAGTCATAATCAATAGGGAGTTGAAAATCACTTCAATATAGTTTTAGAAGCAATGCGAGTTTTCTTGCGATCGCCCTCACTCAATTCCTCACCAGATTGCAAACGAGTAGCAGAGGTTTGTAGCACAGTTGCGGCACTTTGATCGCCCATTTGTAGGGCAGTTTTAGCAGCAGTTTGTAGCATTGTTGCTGCACCAGCCCGATCGCCCTGTTGCAATCTGGTTTCCGCTAATTGAGTTTGGCGGTATTTAGCCAAAGCTAAAATATGCTGCTGTACCGTCGGATTGATTGCCGGCTGATAAACCTGCATCACATTAGTGGAAAGTGCCACCTGTTCCGAAAGCAAACCTTCACCCACAGCCGGATCGTCGTAGCGAATTTGTAATTGCCCGATCGCCTGTTGGCCGAATGGCAACTGTCCAATATAAATATTAGCCAAAACTACTCGCTCTACATCCTTCATTAAATCTCCCAAACGTACCATAAAGCGATCGCCCTCTTGCTGCACCGGTAATTCGATCGTATCAGGGGCAACTTGGGCGATCGGCTTAAGTTCAGCCAATCGTACCTTGGGCATCAACGACAATAGCAAATAAGCATTGGTTAAACCAACTGATTGCACACGGGTAAACAGCTTACCAAACTCCTCAACCGCATCTTCAGGACGCTGAATATGAGCCAAAGCACCACCACCAGCATCAGCAATCTTTTCCAAAATATCTTGGTTCCAGTTATCCCCAAATCCCAAAGAATTCAAAGTCATGTTATACTCAGCGGCGAGTTTTGCCAACTTCAAACAGCGGTTATTATCGCCATGTTCATTTTCGCCGTCAGTCAACAGAAATGCCTGAGATATCGCCTCTTTTTTACCTTTGCCCAACTCTTCAATACCTAGCTTAATCCCCTCATCAATTGCAGTTCCGCCAGCGGGACGCAATCTCTCAATTTGCCGTTTAATACTAGCGGGGTCTTCCACAATTTGATTGGGGACAAGGACTTTGGCTTTGTGGTCAAAGGCGATCGCACAAAACCGATCCCCAGGCTTCAATCTGTCCAGTAGCTGTCCAGCAGCCTGTTTCACCGTTTCCAAAGGGCGTCCACTCATCGAACCGCTGTGATCGAGAATCAGGCAGAGATTTAAGGGTACACTGGAGTCTTGATCCGAAGTGGTCGCAGACACCGAAATTGCTAGCTGGCGCTGGCTTGAGGGCGCAGCAGCGTCAAGATTAGCGTCATTCAAGGCAGGGAGCAAACTAACTTTCATAAAAGTAATACGGGATGCGAGAAACTCAGAGTCTTTAGACCTGAGAGGGAAGCGACTCGTGCGGTTTTAACCGCCGTGGTATTAAAAATGTACTATAATCTAGATAAAGTAGTTAGTAACTATCGCTTGACGATTGGTGACTAAGTAGACGGCGTTTGACGGTCGTAGCGAGAGTTTTACACACGTCAGCAGAATCGAGGGCGTCTTTAGACCTGAGAGTGTCAAGCGGGATACCTAAAGATTGCGTTACCAGTAAATTGGGTCTAAAGCCCCCTCCTTTTAGGACGGCTTTAATTATCCAGATTAATTTTTTTTTCGTTTCCGGCAATCATTATTAACAACATGGTAGAATAGATTCATACTACAGGTAGAATAACCGCTGGCACAAATGGGTAGTCAATCCCAAAATGACTGGCTAGGAAATAATAATGGTTAGTGGGTGGCGAAAACCACGAAACACACGGGAACAAGGAGAGAAATCTCCGAAAGTTTGGGGAGACAAGCTCTCTGGGGCTATCTAAGTTGGACTTGATGCTTGGTTCAATCGAACGGGTATTTAGTTTAAATATTGCCGAAAGGATAGGTAGCTTTAAGGTATGTCTGCGAACCAAGAATCCCCGTACACTTCGACTACGCTCAGTGCGTCGCTTTTAAGTCGGGGAGTGTCAATATTTCTTTAAGAATAACTCCATGAGTTCAGGCAACATTTCGGTTGTCAATAACCCAATTCCGTCGAGGAACACTTCGACTTCGCTCAGTGACCGCTATCTGCCCTCCTTGCTTCGATGCCCTCAAAGCTGAGTAAAGCTACTTATGCTGAGTGTAGCCGAAGTATGGTGGGTGTCCCCAGGCAAGAAAAAACATGAACACACCCATTAAAGCCGTGCAATCGCAATACTACGGAGAGGGCAACTCTCGAACTCCCCCTCCCGATTTACCTTCTCTGTTGCTGAAGGAACGGATCGTTTATCTGGGTATGCCTCTGGTGCCTGCGGTAACAGAACTGATTATCGCTGAACTCCTGTTTTTGCAGTATGAAGACCCAGATAAACCCATCAAAATCTATATCAACTCCACAGGCACTTCTAATTACAGCGGCGAACCCGTCGGATTTGAAACCGAAGCTTTTGCGATCTGCGACACGATTAGGTACATTAAGCCACCTGTCCACACCATTTGTCTGGGTTCTGCGATCGGCATGGCTGCGATGCTGTTAGCGTCTGGTACAAAGGGCTTTCGGGCTAGTTTGCCCCACGCTTCGATTGTGTTGCACCAACCCAAGGCTTACGCACGGGGTCAAGCAACGGATATTCAGATTCGGGCTAAGGAAGTCTTGGCAAATAAAGCGACGATGCTGGATATTTTTGCTAGCTGTACGGGCCAGCCGATCGACAAGATTACCAAAGATATGGATCGATTGCTGTACATGACGCCTTATGAAGCTAAAGAATACGGTTTGATCGATCGCGTTCTGGAAAGTTCGGAAGAATTAGCGAAACCCCTTGCTGCGGCCGCCATCTAATTTGGGCATAGGGCATAGGGCATAGGGCATAGGGCATAGGGCATGGGGCATTGGGCATAGGGCATAGGGTATAGGGCATAGGGTATAGGGCATAGGGGATGAGTCGTAATTTAAGGGTTAATAGCTAGCTAATACTTTCTACTCAGATTAGTTATTCAATAGTCTTTTAACGACTAACAATTCCCAATTACCGATTCCCAATTACCGATTCCCAATTAGCAATTCCCAATGCCCAATTGCCCAATGCCCAATTAGCAATTCCCAATGCCCAATTGCCCAATGCCCAATGCCCGATGCCCAATTCCCAATTCCCAATTCCCAATTACCAATTACCAATTAAAAGGAGTTCCGAATTATGCCTATAGGTGTGCCAAAAGTTCCCTACAAAATGCCGGGGGGTTACGATACTCAGTGGATCAATATCTACGATCGCCTTTACCGCGAACGGATTATATTCTTGGGTAGAGACGTTGACGATGAAATTGCCAATCAAATCATCGCCGTAATGCTCTATCTGGATTCGGAAGATTCCGGTAAGGATATTATTTTGTACATCAATTCCCCAGGCGGATCGGTGACGGCAGGCATGGCTATTTTTGATACCATGCAGCATATTAAATCGGACGTGGTGACGATTTGTGTGGGCTTGGCGGCTTCGATGGGTTCTTTCCTGCTAGCTGCTGGTGCCAAGGGAAAACGGTTAGCTTTGCCTCACTCGCGAATCATGATTCACCAACCTTCTGGGGGCGCGCGGGGACAAGCAACAGATATTCAGATTGAGGCGAAAGAGATTCTGCGACTGCGCCACCAACTGAATGGTATCTATGCGAAAAATACCGGAAAGGCGATCGAGAAAATCGAAAAGGACATGGATCGTGACTATTTCATGTCAGCAGCAGAAGCGATGGAATACGGTTTGATCGATCGCGTGATTGACGAACGTACTTAAGCAGTTGACAGTTGACGGTTGACCCTTCGACCCTTCGACCCTTCGACTACGCTCAGGGCACCGCAGTTGACGGTTGACGGTTGACAGTCTTCAACTGTTTAAATCTCCACCCTAAAACAGTTTTTGGCAGAATCTTTACATTTAAAGATTCTGCCATCTTTAATTGTATTATCAAAGTTAATTCATGCTCAATGGATATCGCAGATTATTACCGACAGTTAGGACTCAGATCTGGTGCGAGTTTGTCACAAGTTAAGGCTGCTTATCGGCAGCTAGCCAGACAATATCACCCCGATGTCAATCCAGGAGACGAAGCAGCGAAGAATAAGTTTATTACAATTACTGAGGCTTATAAGTTCCTGGTGAATATTGCTCCCCCTGATGTTGCCGAGTCGAAAGTTCCCGATGATACTAAGCAGCAGGCGGCGAAAACTCAACCGCAGACAGTTAAGGTAACTAAGAAACCGTCGCCAACTCAAAATAGCCAGGAGTTTTCGGCTGCGGAAGAAAAGTTAAAGCAAGATGCTTATTCCCAGTTACAGCAGTTGCTGAAGTACCAGAGGTTCCCACGCGCGATCGCCCTAGTGGAGGGTTTAGCACAACGGATTCCCGATGATGGGGAGGTTCGTCAGTGGCAGGCGATCGTCTATCAGCGTTGGGGAAGGCATTTGATCGGGGAAAAGCAGGTGGAGAAAGCGAGAATTTATTTAAAAAAAGCCGTGAAAACTGACCCTCACAATCGGGCTTTGTGGGCAGAAGTTGAACGAGATTTTCGCCAATTGGAACAGATTTATTAATTGGAGCATCGGGTATTGGGCATTGGGGATTATTTTAATACTCCGAGAGTGACAAAAGAGGGATAATGTGGGGATTCCCGTCTGTTTAGCTAAAAACTAAAATACCATGACTACCCAACAAACCATTTTCAGCAAAATCATCAGCCGGGAGATTCCCGCCGACATCGTTTATGAAGACGACTTAGCCCTAGCCTTCAGAGATGTGCATCCCCAAGCACCGATTCATATTTTGGTGATTCCTAAAAAGCCTATTCCCAAATTAGCAGATGCTGAGCCTGAAGATCATGCTCTCATGGGACACTTGCTGCTAACTGTCAAACTGATAGCTGAACAACTCGGACTTAGCAATGGTTATCGAGTTGTGATTAATAATGGGAATGATGGTGGTCAAACTGTCGATCATCTACACCTTCATATTCTGGGTGGACGACACATGAAATGGCCTCCTGGTTAAAAACGATTCAAAATATGATTGGCAATTCAATACTGAAAACTAATTCTCTTCTTCCAAATACTCTGCAACACTTTGCAAATTTTCCAATCCTCGGTTTAATTCGTTAAGCATAGCTTCCCCCATTTCAGTATCAAAATTAAGTTTAGAGTTTTGCAAAGCCAACTCTTGAATTGCCTCTAACCATAGTGACAGCGGTACATGGCGAACAGCTTCCCGCAACCCCATATTTGCCAATACTGCGAGATGAAAACCTGTTAAATCTTGTCCCCCATAGTTATAGAAACCATCCCATAGTTCTAGCTTTTCGGGAGTGTAGGCATCGTACTGATCGAAGGTAATTGGTGTCGGATCGAGTTGAGGTTGTGGTAGTGGTGGTGTATCCATAGGTTTTGACCTTTGAGGTTATGATCTATATTACTAGCTTACTCGCAATTTTTAGATTCTGTCTGACTAGAAGCCTAAGTTAGATGATCGAGACTACTCGGAATTATCCAAAAGCCGATCGCAATTTGATTAAAAACCCAATTTCTGAAATAACTCGGCAATCGCCAGACTAAAGCCGGGGACGATTTCTTCGCCATCTAGGGAGTCAATGGACTTAAGCAGGCGATCGGGTTCTTCGGACGATCGATACACCAAAACATACTTTTCTTTAGGGTTAATCACCCAAACTAAACGCGATCCATTGTCAAAATATTCTACGAGTTTATTGTGAATTTCTTCGACTGTATTGCTAGGAGAAAGGATTTCTACGGCAAGATCCGGCGCACCTTCGAGAAAACCATCGGGGAGTTCATCTAACCCTTGTAGGCGTTCTTTTGCCATGAATGAAACATCAGGCGATCGCTTATTTCCTGATTTCAGCTTGAAAGCAGTGCTGGAATCGAACATCGCGCCTAGCTTTTGAATGTGGACATAGCCACCGAGCAAAATCATCAAGACGCTACAAACATAACCGTGTTTGGCACCAGAGTTTCCCATATCAATTAGTTCTCCATTTACAATTTCGTAGCGGTGTCCATCTCGATTGAGTGCCATGAATTCGGCATCAGTCCATACTTTTTCCTCGACTGGTGTTTCAAGTTGAGTTGGCGCTGGGTGTTGGATTAGAGTAACCATAGCTTTCTCCTAAACTTCTATTTCTAGTTAAACATCATTCATTTCAAATTTCAACAAGTCGCCCTTAAAAGTTAATGCGGCGGTAGACTTCAGACATCGGAAGTTCTATATTTAAGCTGTGCAGCTCGATCGCGCGATCGAGTCCATCATAGACTTGCAATTGCCAGCGATCGCCCGACGGGCGATCGCAATTGTAATATTGCTCAATATATGGTTCAGTCTGACTAACCAGCAGATATTCACAAAAACTGGGAATAGAGCGATACTTTCTGAACTTTTCAGTTCGATCGTAGGCTTCGGTAGAGGGTGAAAGGACTTCGACAATCAGTAAAGGGTTGAGAATTTCATCCGTGCGATCGGCATTGAATTCCGGTTCGCCATTCACTACCATCAAATCAGTGTAAGTTCCGCGCTGATATTCGGGAATCCAAACCCGCAAATCACTGTTATACAAGCGAAAATCTGTGTCTCTGAGCAAAAATCCCAAATAAATTAACAAGTTACAAGCGATCGCGCTGTGGACTTCTGAACCTCCTGACATCGTGATAATCTCCCCGTTGCAGTATTCGTGACGTTCTTCAGCAGTTTCCTCCATCGCCCGGTATTCATCTAGAGTGAAGCGAGTCTTGGTCGGATCGGTCAGAGTTGGCGGTTTGGTAGAAGCAATCACCACGATCGCACCTCCTAAATAATTAGACATTTTTTTGATATCATCATCATATCATAAAATTAATAGCTAAAAGCTCTAAAAATGCCTTATTTAACAGCCGTCAACGACATCAAAGCGCTCATCGCTAAATTTGCCAAAGCTAGAATTCTGTGGATTGATACAGAAATAGCAGATTATATATCTAACCCCAAATTGTCTCTGATTCAGGTATTAGCTGACTCCAAAGATTTGACTGGTGATGCTACTTTTCTACTCGACCTTTTGGATAGACCAGAATTAGTCAAAGAATTCATAGACCAAATCATGGTCAATCCCAATATTGAAAAAGTGATGCACAACGCCAGCTATGACATCAGGTTTCTGGGAAACGATCATGCCCAGAATGTCACTTGTACCTTGAACATGGCGAGAAAAATTCCTTACTATATTCTACCATTGCCCGATCGCAAATTGAAGACTTTAATAGAAAAAATTTGTAATATTGGTTATGTAGACAAAACAGAACAGGGCGGTGATTGGGGAAAGCGTCCCCTGACCGAAAACCAGCTACAATACGCCACGATGGATACGGTTTATTTGGCGAGAGTGCATCGCCATCTGCTAGAAATTATTGACAAATGTTATCCAGAACCCGCCAGCGAAAACTTGACTGCATTGGGGGAAAAATATCAGAAAATAGAATCTCAGTGGAAACCGCTAGATTCAGAAATTGCTGAGATAAAAGAACGAATAAAAACTGGGATGCTGGCAAAAAAGCTCAAGGACTGTGCTTATTTTGAGCTATCCAGTTCGATCACAATGAAAGTAGATTTTATGACTCTGGCAAATCTGACGCAAGCTGAGAAGATTGACTTAAATCTTCCGGTAACGCTAACTAAAGAGATTCAAAGACAGTTAGGACAACTTATAGATCATCCATCTTTGGAAATTGAAGAAAACCAGAGTTTGCGGTTGATTTTTAACGCACAAAAGAAACAAAATTTCACGAATAAAATACCCTCAAAACCGATGATTGAGGATATCATAATATTGGGAGAAAGGTACAAAGAGCTTTTTCCTGAATGGAGGTTTTTGGATTCAGAAGTCGCTCACCTAAAAGAGCGTGTCAAAAAAGCGATGACCGTGCAAAACCAGGGCAAAACACCCCATTTCAAACTATCTAGTTCTTCGATGATGAAGGTAGATTTTGCTAGATTAGCAAAACTGGTGCTATCCATGGGAATTGAGTTGGATTTTATGGTGACTCTGACTCAATATATTCAAAAACGGTTAGGCGAAGCTATTAATCAAATTGATGTGCAAGTTGAGTATATTACCAGTTGGCGGATGAGGGCTAAGACTGTGGAAGATGAAGATGAGGAAATTCCGTTTTGAGTAATATCAAATTCGTTAGCATCGGAATTATTATTACCCGAAATTAGGAGACGGCAGTGCCGTGTCCCTACAATATTGTAGCGATCGCACTTCTCGACACAGACAAAACTTCCTACGTTCCTTCGCTAGATTGCCAATATCTCAACTATGCTAGCGTAGGCAAGCGATAATGCTTGGTGTTAAAGGCGATCGACGTAATTTAAAACTAATTTATTTTATTGAGGAGCAATGTATCCCTTATGGCAAACCAGATCGGCACAGACAGCAATGATTTTCTGCTCGGAACTCCCCAAGGCGATCGCATTCGTGCCTTAGATGGGGATGACACACTCTTGGGCGTCGCAGGAGATGACACCCTAGAAGGCGACAATGGCAACGACCAAATCATTGGAGGCGATGGAGCCGATTCGCTGTTTGGTGGCGAAGGAAACGACGAAATTATTGGCGGCCCAGGTCGCGATACCGCCAGCGGTGGCAACGGCGATGACTCGATTCGTGGCGGTTTGGGCAACGATATCCTCGATGGCAACGACGGTAGCGATACCGTGTTCGGAGATGCTGGCGACGACTTAGTTCGTGGCAACGCAGGTTTTGATGTCATCGCTGGCGGTACTGGGAACGACACCCTCACAGGCGGTGATGGTGACGATTCGGTGTTTGGAAATGCTGATGACGACTTTCTCTACGGGGAAATCGGCGATGACTCTCTCAACGGCGGTAGTGGCAGCGATCAATTGTTTGGCGGTGACGGCAAGGACTACTTCAGAGGCGAAGATGGCAACGACACTTTATACGGTGGTGCGGGTACTGATTCGCTCTACGGAGACGGTGGCAATGACCAGATATTCGGCGGCAAAGCTAACGATACAGCCGTAGGTGGCGCTGGTTCCGATACGATTCGGGGCGATGAAGGGGAGGACTTGCTACAGGGAGGTGAAGATAACGATTTCCTGTTTGGTGGCAAAGGTAGGGATGTTCTCGACGGTGGCTTTGGGGACGATTCCTTGGCTGGTGGCCTAGGCGACGATACACTTTTGGGCAGTTTTGGTAATGACAATTTATTTGGGGCTGAGGGTAATGACTGTTTGAGCGGAGGTGAGGGCTCGGATACTCTGACTGGTGGTAGTGGCAGTGATATTTTTGTGTTGGGAGCTGGGCCTGGTAGTCTGGCCTTGATTACTGATTACAATGAGGCTGAGGATTTCTTTGGACTGCCGACCAATTTATCTTTTACTGACTTAGTAATTACCCAAGGCAACGGTGCAAACCGGAGAGATACAGTCATTACGACGAAGAAAGATGGGAAGCTTTTGGCAATTTTGATTGACACTCCGGCGGGCTTAATTGAGGCTACTGATTTTGTATCTGTGACTGGGACGGTTCCCGTCAGACCAACTACAACTACAGTTACAACTACAGTTACAACCACAATCTCAGATCCAACTGTAGCTACAACCCCAACTCCGACTCCAACTCCGACACCAACTCCGACTCCAACTCCGACTCCAACTCCGACTCCGGCGACAACTCCAACTCCGGCGACAACTCCAACTCCGGCGACAACTCCGACTCCAGCAACAACTCCGACTCCGGCGACGACTCCGACTCCAGCAACAACTCCGACTCCAGCAACAACTCCGACTCCAGCAACAACTCCGACTCCGGTAACAACTCCGACTCCAATAGCTTCTAGGATTCCTCCTGCGCCGACAATTGGGCTACCAGATTCGGCTCTGCTGAGCATTAAGTCTCTTACCCCAACACCAACTCCCGGACTCTTGGGAATGCCCAGCCCCACGCCGATGTTCCCGTCGGTGTTGCCGATTCCTCCTACACCTTTCGGGTTTTAGATGAGCGTGGAGTAATTACGAGTTTTGAGTTTTAAATTAAAACTCAAAACTCACAACTATAGCGGTTCTCAAGCGTGGTGAGGTATGCCCGATGCCCGATGCCCGATGCCCGATGCCCGTCTGGCACCCCATGTTACTGAGAAAAGCGATACTGATGACTATTTAAGACCTTGCGGATTTTCAGTCGAGTCGCCATCAGACTCGGCAGCAGAATCTTCTAGGATAGATGGTTTTTCCGTGTAGCCCAAGAGCTCGCGCAGTTTCATGCGGTGGATGTAAGGCCAGCCGCCATTCGCCTCAATATTCCTGAGCAGTTTATAAAGTGCTTGGCGGTTTTCGGGAAAAGATGCTTGAAACAAACCGTCCCGAATTTCTCGGTGCGAACTTTCCAGTGTCCGCAGCAAAGCCAAAAGCAGCACACTGTCTCCCTGACAACTTTCGGCTAAAGTCCGAATCGCCTCTGTCAGGGATTGCAGTTGAGACTGCAACTTTCCTGACTCTAAATCTTTGCCGTTGTCCATAGCGTCGCTTCCTTTGAAATCTACAAGGCTTTTGTGCCCTACCTGAGTCTCAGCAGACTAATCGAGCTAGTCGCGATCGTCATTCGGGGCATATAGCAACGTAACTTAAGTAGGTTGACTTCAGCAATATTAATTTGCATTCCAAGTCAGGAAAAGAGCACAACCCGTCGTAGGATGTGTATTGGGCTACGATCCGAAGGTTTTGAGAAATCCTAAGTCAATGCTTAATTTCACCGTGCTAGCTCGACTTTTTGAGTCAAAGCCGGTGGTGGCTTTCGGACGGTTCCACTAGCCTAGACTGCCCGTGAGCAAATATATTTTGCTCGAAGTAGGGCTTTTTCTTAATATAATCCGATGTTGAATATTGAGGTTCCCATGAAATATCGTGCTTTAATTGTGACACTTTTAGCATTTTGCATGAGTGCGCTGGTTGCTTGTTCTTCTGCTTCTGATACGGTGGCGACTACGGAGTTACTCACCTACGACCAGATTAGAGGTACTGGATTGGCAAATAACTGTCCTACTTTGGCAGAAACTTCTCGCGGCTCGATCGCCGTCGAAGCGGGTGGTACTTATAAACTAACTGGTTTGTGCTTGCAGCCCACCACTTATTTTGTTAAGGAAGAACCAACAAATAAACGCCAAGAAGCAGAATTTGTACCTGGAAAATTGCTGACGCGGTTTACGTCGAGCATTGACCAAGTTCAAGGTACGCTGAAGGTCGGTACTGACGGAACTCTGACTTTTACAGAAGAAGATGGCTTGGACTTTCAAGCAATTACGATTCAGTTACCTGGTGGAGAACAAGTACCTTTCTTGTTTACCATTAAAGAGCTAGTTGCTAGTTCCGATCCAGGAGTGGTTGCGATCAATACTTCCACCGATTTGCAAGGGGATTTTAACGTTCCTTCTTACCGCAGTGCTGGCTTCTTAGACCCTAAAGGTCGCGGTGTTGCTACTGGCTACGACAATGCTGTGGCGCTTCCGGCTACTGACAATTCCAAACTCAAACGGTCTAATGTTAAGCTGGCTGACACCCGCACCAAGGCTGGTAAAATTTCTCTCCAAGTTGCGAAGGTAGACAACAGCACGGGGGAAGTTGCCGGTATTTTTGATAGCACTCAGCCTTCTGATACTGATTTGGGAGCTAGACCTGCTTTGGATGTGAAAATTCGGGGTATCTTCTACGCTCGCATTGAGCCTTCTGTTTCCTAAAATTGGACTGAATGCTCGATCGCACTTTTAGTAGTTTCTTGCCCTAAAGATACTACTTGTTATTCATCAGCCAACAGTATGAAGCAATATAACTGAAGACTGTTGACTGATGAATTTTTCATTTATCAAACTATTGCATTAAAACAAATTTTGAATTACAATAATTGGTGCAAAAATCCAAGCATAAAATCCTACTTGTAAAACTTTATCTGTAAAATTCTAGCTTCCGATAACCAGACCCAATCAACGCACGTTCCCAAAGCTCAACAGATGTGTCGGCTGTCACAGCTATCTAGCGATAGGATTACACCAATTAAAAATAAATTTTTTAAACTAGACTTGGAACTAGATATAAGGCAAAATCAGTCCTGTGCTTTACCACCTCTTACGCCACTATGCCTACCACAGTCACAAACGAACTAAAGAATGAAAACTCGCAATTGCTGCGCGAGTACAAGAATTCTGGCTCCAATGAAGTCCGCAATCAGTTAGTGAAACTGAATATCGGACTGGCGAGAAAGGAAGTTCACCACTGGCTCAACCAGTGTGATGAAACCTACGACGACTTGCTACAAGTTGGGTGTATTGGCTTGATCAGAGCCATTGAGCGGTTTGATTTGTCGAAGGGTCACGCATTTAGTTCCTTTGCAATTCCCTACATCCGGGGCGAAATTCAGCACTACCTGCGAGATAAAAGCCCTTCAGTACGATTTCCCAGACACTGGTCGTCACTGGAACGCAAATCTGTATCAGTGATCAAGGATTTGCAAGTTCAGTTTAACCGAAATCCTAGGGATTATGAAGTAGCCGCAGTGCTGGATATTTCTGTCGAAGAATGGCGAGAAATTAAGCTGGCGCGTCTCAACCGTTCACCTCTGAGTCTGGATGCGCCGGTGCAAGATGAAGATGATGGGGCTACTTGTCTGGGAGCATTGGTTCCTGATAGCAAGTATCGCAGTTTTCAGTTGGCTCAAGAAGACCAAATTCGTGTACAGCAAGCTTTGTCTCTGTTAGAAAAAAGGACTCGTGAGATATTGGAGTTTGTTTTTCTTTATGATTTGACGCAGAAGGAAACGGCTGAACGCTTGGGTATTAGTGCGGTGACTGTTTCTCGGCGTGTTAAGAAGGGGTTGGATTTGTTGAAAGAAATCATGACCAAACAACTTTAGTTAGTAGTTATGAGTCGGTAGTGATTAATTATGAGTTATTAGTTATTGGTTACTGGTTATTGGGAAACAAATAACAAGTAACAAGTAACAAGCAACAAATAACAAATAACAAATAACAAATAACCACTAACAAATAACCACTAACCTTTAGATGTGACGGACAAACTTATCGAGCCTTTCGAGAGCTTTTTTGATAGTGCCTAAATCGGTGGCGTAAGATAAGCGAATGTGATCGTCTGCACCAAAAGCAATGCCGGGAATAACTGCTACTTTTTGTTGTTCTAATAAAGCGTCACAAAATTGTAGAGAAGTCATTCCTGTTTTGCTGATATTGACAAACATATAGAAAGCGCCGTCGGGTTTGATGCAGCTAATTTTGGGAATGGAATCAAGTAATTCAAATATTACTTCACGCCGATCGGCAAAAGCGAGACGCATTTTTTCGACAGATTCTTGACTGCTTTCCAAAGCTGCGATCGCACCGTACTGTGCAAAGGTACATACATTCGAGGTACTGTGTCCTTGAACGATGCTGGTAGCTTTGATTAGTTCGATCGGTCCAGCTAGATAACCGATGCGCCAACCAGTCATTGAGTAACCTTTGGCGAAACCGCTACTGATGATGGTGCGATCGAATATTTCTTGGCCCAGGGAACCGATGCTGACGTGTTGAGCACCGTCGTATATAATTTTTTCGTAAATTTCGTCAGAAACTACTAAAATATCGCGATCGACTATCACCTCTGCTAGGGCTTTGATTTCCCCCTGGCTATACACCATTCCCGTCGGGTTAGATGGCGAATTGAGTACAAATAACTTGGTTCGGGGAGTAATCGCTTGACGCAGTTGTTCCGGGGTGATTTTATATCCCGTAGAAGCATCAGTCTGGACAATGACTGGCTTACCGCTGGCGAGTTTTACCATTTCTGGATAGCTTACCCAATAGGGAGCAGGGATAATTACCTCGTCTCCGGCCTCAATCAGAGCCATCATCAGATTGTAGAGGGAATGCTTGCCGCCGTTGCTGACGATGATATTCTCAGGTTGATAGTGGAGATTGTTGTCATTGCGGAGTTTGCGCGCGATCGCAGCTCTTAACTCCGGTTCCCCAGCCGCAGGGCCATACTTAGTCTTGCCGCTGTCTAAAGCCTGCTTAGCCGCTGCTTTAATATGCTCTGGGGTATCAAAATCAGGTTCACCCGTACTCAAACTACAGACATCAATCCCCTCGGCCTTCATGGCTTTCGCCTTAGCTGCGATCGCTAAGGTGATGGAAGGAGGAACTTCGCCCACTCGTGCTGCCAATTTGATCATTGGATTTTAGATATTAGATTTTTGACTATTGATCTTAGGGTGAAAAATCTTAATATTCAACCCTGTTGTTAGGGAATTATGACATTTTCTTCGGCAGTACGCAAAAGTTTAAGCAATTAAAAAATAAAAATCGAAAAAGCTATTGGTTTTAATTTTTATGATTCACCTTCTAATTTTTGACATTATTGGTGTACCATTTTTGATGCCTCGTTACCCTCAACCCCGCTCTACAATATGGATCTCAAATCTCTGATTCGCGACATTCCTGATTTCCCGAAGCCGGGAATCATGTTTCGAGATATTACAACTTTGCTGCAAAACCCCCAAGGTTTGAGCTACACCATTGACAGTTTAGCCGAAAAGTGCTCTGTAATGTCTCCTGACTATATCGTAGGCATGGAATCGCGGGGCTTTATCTTTGGCACGCCTGTTGCTTATAAAATGGGAGTGGGCTTTGTTCCCATCCGCAAGCCGGGGAAATTGCCTGGAGCAGTTTATTTCGCTGAGTATGAGTTGGAGTATGGTGTCGATCGCCTGGAAATGCACCAAGATGCGATCGCGCCCGGTAGTCGAGTCCTGATTGTAGATGATCTGATTGCCACTGGCGGAACGGCCGCAGCAACAGTTAAGTTGTTAGAACAAGCTGGCTGCGAACTTGTCGGTTTTGCTTTTGTGATCGAATTGCTGGCCTTGGGTGGTAGGCAGAAATTGCCGGATGTGCCAATTGTGACGTTAGTTGAATATTAGTCAGTTGACTGTTAACGGTTGACGGTTGACTGTTGACTGTTGACGTACCCTGAGCGTAGTCGAAGGGTCGAAGAGTCAGTTGTCAGTAACCAATAACCCTTCGACTCCGCTCAGGGCGACGCAACTAACCAATAACAACTAACTAATAACAACCAACTAATAACCCTTCGACTACGCTCAGGGGACCGAAACTAACTAATAACAAATAACCAATGACTTCTATTAAATTCAATAAAAATTTACGAGTGTTAAGTTCTCTGTTTGGAGGCGAGACATTTATCTATGTTTTCAAGAGACTCTTGCAGGCTCTGTTAACGCTATTTTTAGCATCAATTCTTTGTTTTGCAATCATTGAACTTGCACCGGGAAATTACTTGGATACTTTGAGCCAAAATCCGAAGATTTCGCCGGAGACACTTAAACAACTAGAACAACAATTCGGCTTAGATAAACCGGCATTTGTCCAGTATTGGCTGTGGTTGCAACAAATTGTGACGCGGGGGAATTTTGGTACGAGTTTTGTGTATCAGCGATCGGTGGCTTCTCTGCTGTGGGAACGAGTGCCGGCGACGTTGTTAATGGCGATCGCCTCTTTGATTGTAACTTGGGCGATCGCGATTCCCTTGGGAATAATCGCCGCCGTCAATCAAAACCGCACAGCCGATCGCATTTTGCAAGTAGTCAGCTACACAGGACAAGGATTTCCCAGCTTTATTATGGCCTTGCTACTGCTATTTTTCGCCCAGAATACATCGCCTCTATTTCCAGTAGGAGGAATGACCAGTATTGACCACGCAGACTTACCTTGGTGGGGTCAAATCATGGATTACGGCTGGCACTTAATTTTGCCAACTGTCGCCTTGAGCCTGACCGGTTTTGCAGGTTTACAAAGATTGATGCGGGGACAATTATTGGATGTACTGCGTCAAGATTACATCAGGACAGCACGGGCGAAAGGTTTGCCGGAAAATCGAGTAATTTATCTTCATGCTCTACGGAATGCGGTTAATCCATTGATTACGCTGTTAGGTTTTGAGTTTGCTAGTTTGTTGAGCGGTGCGTTTATTGCTGAACTGTTCTTTAATTGGCCTGGTTTGGGAAAGCTGACTCTAGATGCTGTGAACAATCAAGATTTGTATTTAGTCATGGCAACTTTGATGATGGGTTCTGCGATGTTGATTGTTGGTAATTTGTTGGCGGATTTGTTGCTGAAGGCGATCGATCCTCGGATTAAATTGGAAGATTTGAAGTGATAGAATTATTCCTGGACGCACGCGGGGTGAAAAACCCTAGCTTATAAGTTGTGTTATAATTTGATAGTACCTCGATTTAACATGATAAATTGCCTTGGATTATAATTTTGATTGGAATCCAGCCAAAGAAAAGCAAAATATTCGCAAACATCAATTAAATTTTCGTTTGGCATCAACAGTTTTCCGCGATCGTTCTCAATTAACAATTTATGATGAAGAACACAGTCAAGATGAAGATAGATGGATTACCATAGGCTTAGATGAAACAGGAATTTTAAGGGTTGTTGTCCATACCTTTGAACAAACCGATCGCACCTCCTGTATAATTCGGATTATTTCAGCCCGCAAAGCTAATTCCACTGAAACCCAACCTTATCAAGAGAGGAAATTATGAAATCAGAGTATGACTTTTCTTCATCAGAGCAAGGCAAGTTTTACCATCCTGATGCTACGTTTCATTATCCCATTTATCTCGAACCCGATGTCGAGGACTTTGTGACTAAAATTGCCGATCATAAAAAGATTGAGGTTCAAGCTTTGGTCAATGAATGGCTGAGAAATAACATTAAACTAATTCAAAGTGTTGAGTAGGTGAAAAACCCAGTTTTTTGGGTTTTGATACGTCTAGGATTGATAAAACTTCACTCACCGCTCAAAATATGGCAAAACAACTAGCAATAGAAACTCGCGGGCTGACGAAACAATTCGATCGCCATATCGCAGTCAATGACATCGATTTGCAAGTAGCAGCAGGCGAAGTATGCGGACTCATCGGCCCCAATGGTGCGGGGAAAACTACCTTGCTGCGGATGTTGGCGGCGGCTGAAGAACCCACTACAGGGGAGATTTACATCAATGGGGATAGGTTACAGCGCGATCGATCGCACCCCATACTCAAACAACGCATCGGCTTCCTTCCCGACGACTTTCCCCTCTACGACGACTTGACTGTTTGGGATTATTTAGACTATTTTGCGCGACTCTACAACCTCCAGCAGTCGCGCCGGCGATCGCAAATCAACTCCGTTTTAGAACTCGTACAACTCACCAACAAGCGCAACAGCTCAATTTCCACCCTATCGCGGGGGATGAAACAGCGCCTAAGTTTAGCCAGAACAATTATCCACGAACCGCTGTTACTATTATTAGATGAACCAGTTTCTGGCTTAGATCCGATCGCCCGAATGCAGTTTCGCGAAATTATCAAACTCTTGCAACAAGCCGGGATGACCGTAGTCATATCATCTCACGTCCTGAGCGACTTAGCCGAACTTTGTACCTGGGTTGGTATTATGGAACTCGGATATCTGGTTGAAAGCGCGCCTTTACAAGAACTTTACAAACGTCTGAGTAGCCAGCAAATTTTCATGTCAGTTTTAGGTAATAAATTAGAAGCGCTAACATCGGAATTAAAAAACTTTCCTTGGGTGGAAAATTGGGAGATAATCCCGGAAACTCAACAGGTTTGTGTTAACTTTTCGGGAAGCCAGGAAGATGCAGCTAATTTATTACGCGAACTCGTCGCGGCCAAGATTCCCCTAACCGAATTTCATTGCACTCAAGAAGACTTAGAAACCATCTTCCTCAAAATGGGACATCAGCAAGCATCCTAATTTCCTCGTTTCCTCTTTTGTTAATAAGTCTTTCCTGGGCGGGCAGGATGCCCACCCCACAAGAAGATTTATTTTTTGTGGAACAGGCATCTTGCCTGTTCTTGAGGATAGTAAAACAGTGAGTTATAACTAACTCATCACCAATTACCAATAACTAACCTATGACACTCAATTTACTTGACAAAATCGGCAACTGGAATCCCCAGTTATTTCGAGAAATCAAAGGCCGCTTGAAAATTGGCAATATTGCGATCGCATCTGCCATCTCTCTCAGCGGTCAACTGCTGCTGTTCATGTGTTTCAGAGCGCAGATTCCCATTGCCTCCGGTAATGGGAAATACAATGAACCTAACTCTGACAAATTTTGTGTTTTAGAGACTACGATGGACACGAAGTCAGGAGCAAAGTGCGTCAGAGATGCCTTGGGAAACTTTGTGATTAACTGGCCACATTGGTGGTTACAAATATTCATTTGGGTGAGCATATTTAGCGTGTTAGCTCTATTAGTAGCAGGCACTTATCTGCTTGTCAGCGACTTAGACAAGGAGGAAAGACGCGGCACACTCAACTTTATTCGCCTCAGTCCCCAGTCCGCCAAAACCATTTTCCTGGGTAAAATTTTCGGTGTCCCAATTCTACTCTATCTAGCAGCAATTCTGGCAGTGCCACTGCATCTGTATAGTGGATTAGCTGCTCGCATACCTCTGAGTGGAATTTTATGTTTCTACATAGCAGTTATAGCTAGCTGTGCTTTATTTTACAGCACTGCAATGCTATTCGGATTGACAACCAGTTGGTTAGGAGGATTTCAACCTTGGTTGGCTAGCGGTACAGCTTTTATGTTGTTTGGGATTTTTTTTATGATGGAGGTAAGGGAAACATCTACAGATTTGCTCATATTTTTATCCCCGATTGCTATGCTGAGATATCTACTTTTTGGAGTCATTAAAAAATATGATGACTTTTATCGGTTAGGTGAAGATGTAGACAAGTTGCAATGGTTTTCCTCGCGAGTCGGTACAAATATTGCCAGCGGCCTTGCTTTGTCTGTCTTGATTTGTGGTATAGGAACCTATTGGATGTGGCAGGGATGGCAGCGGCGCTTTCCAAATCCCAGTGCTACAATTTTGAGCAAGCGACAAAGTTATTTGCTAGTTGTTTGCTGTCAGCCGATAATGTTAGGGTTTGCACTCCAATCAAATATGTCAAGTCCTCCGCATAATCTGGGATTTTTACTAATCTTTAATTTGGTGATGTTCTTAGTTGTAATTGCATCTTTAACATCTGACAGACAATCTTTGTACGATTGGGCGAGGTATCGGCAACAAATTGTTCCTAGCAGTCACAAGTTGTGGCGACGCTACCCACTACTCGATTTGATTTGGAGTGAAAAAAGTCCTCCTATAGTTGCGATCGCAATTAATGTCCTTAGTTCAGTCATAATTTTGATACCTTTGGTGCTGTTTCACAAAATTGGTATAGATGATTTTTGGGCTGTAATTTGCTCCCTGAATCTGATCCTAATTTACGCAGCCATCACCCAACTATTTCTGTTTACCAAAACCCTAAATCAGGAAATCTGGGCCGCAGGTAGTGTCGGTAGCGCTATCTTGTTACCGCCTCTGGTTTTATCTATGCTGTTGCTGACTCCACAAAAAGCTCCTATTTTGTGGTTGTCTTCAACATTTGTTAGCTTTGGTTTTTCTGGGTCTTTCGTAGCATCAGCAGATACGATTTTGTTTTCCTTACTCAGTCAGTGGAGTGTCTTGGTGTTGTTGAATCTTAAATTAAAGTCACAATTAAAACTCGCAGGAGAATCAGCTTCTAGGGCATTGTTGAAAGCTTAAGAAGTGCTCAGAAACCGGGTTTTTTAAGAGAATAATTTGTCTCAGCCTACAGATTAGATAAAAACCCGGTTTCTTTGGCGGAGTCCATAAATCCTATGCACTTTAATTAACTGAATTGTTGAGCATAATAACGAGCATAACGATCGCCTTTTTCGAGCAATTCCTCATGGGTACCGGACTCTACAACTCTCCCTTTTTCCAAAACTAAAATTCTGTCAGCCTTCCGCACAGTCGCCAAACGGTGTGCGATAATAAACACAGTGCGATCGCACATCAATCTTTCCAAGGCTTCCTGCACCAAAGCTTCTGATTCCGAATCTAGGGCGGATGTTGCTTCATCGAGGATCAGAATGCGCGGATTCAGCAAGACTGCGCGCGCGATCGCAATTCTTTGTTTTTGACCACCAGATAAGTTGACACCCCTTTCCCCAACCCAAGTTTGATAACCGTCGGGAAACTCACTAATAAATTGATGGGCGTTAGCAATTTCCGCCGCTTTTTCAACATCTTTCAGTTCATAAAACGATCGCCCAAAAGCAATATTTTGAGCAATCGTCCCCGAAAACAAAATAGTTTCCTGTGGTACAATCCCGATTTGTCGCCGCAGCGTATTTAATGTCACATCTTGAACATCAATCCCATCAATTAAAACTTGTCCAGCTTGCGGATCGTAAAATCTCGGTAACAAGTTTACTAAAGTAGTTTTCCCGGCACCAGATGCGCCCACAAGGGCAATCATTTCTCCGGGAAGTGCCAGTAAACTCATATTTTGCAAAATTGGAACCCCCGCTTGCCCCGGCTCTTTTCCCCCCTTATCAAGGGGGGATTGAGGGGGGTAAGCAAAATTAATATTGCGGTATTCGACTTTCCCAGTAACGTGGGGAAGTTCAATCGCCCCAGGCTTTTCGACTACGGTTGGTAGAATTGCCAATAGTTCAAAAATGCGATCGCTAGAAGCCTCTCCCTGCTTGAAATCACCGTAATTAGCCGTAGTAGTTGCGATCGGATCGATCAAAAGTGCCGCTCCTGCGATATAACTAATAAACTGAGAACCAGTCAAATTTCCCTGCTCAATTTGCCAACCTCCGAGCAAAAATAGCAAAATTATACTAACAGCTTCTGGAAAACCAACTACAATAAATTGAAGTGCCTTGATTCGTTCGGATAAATACTTAGCGCGGCGGTTTTTTTCGGCTTCTTCAGTAAAGCGAGCAATTTCATAATCTTCAGCCACAAATGCTTTAATTAAACGAATTCCGCTGAATACTTCTGTCAGCAAAGAAGATAAATCAGAGATCCGATCTTGACTTTCTCGCGAGTATCTGAGCAATTTCTGACCAAACCAGCTAATTAGTAATGCCATCAGCGGTATAATGATTAATGCACCTAAAGTTAATTGCCAGTTGAGATAAATCATGTATCCCATGATCACAATTAGCTGTAAAATAGAAGGAATAAATTGATGGAAAAATTTATTTATAACTTCGCCAATACGGTCAATATCTTCAGTTAATCGGTAGGATAAATCTCCGGTTTGGGCAGTTTCAAAGTAGCCGATATTGAGCTTTTGTAAGTGCGTATAAGCTTTTTTGCGGATTTCTAAGGCGATAGTTAAGGCCGCTTTTGCCATTAGCGTATCTTGGCCGTACTGGATGATGCTGCGAATCAGAAATATAATCGCACTGGCTGCGGCAAGTTTAGTGAATCCTTTGAAATCTCCCGTACCTACAAACTTTGATGCTGTTTCGCCAATTAGCCACGCCATTATTGGCCAAAAGACTGTAAATCCGAGGGTACAAACTAATGCTTTGGCGATGGTTTGTTTTTGCTGCTGGATGTAAGGTAAGATTTGCCAGTAAGTCGATCGCGTTTTCAAACTATTCTGCATCTGCAAGTGTTGTGTTTAGAGATATATGAGCCAAAACATGATAACAGCGATCGGGCAAATATCAAAAATCAATCCTCACCGTCGGCATGAGTAGCCCGCACCTTCGCCCCCGCCACAACTTCTCCCCGAAAGGTAGCGGACTTTCCCGGTTCAACAGCCACTGGTTTAGTGGTGATGAATCCATTATCTATGGGATTACCTAAGTCATCCAAAACTTCGTAGTTGACTTTGACATTCTTGACAAGTTTACAACCTTGATTGATGATTTGACCACTTAAAAATTTGCCATCATAATTTACGTTAGTAATAGACACTTTAGCAGCAATATTGGAACCGCTAATACAACTTTGGGAAGTTCTTGGTGGTGTTTTGTTTTCGCACAATTTGCCTAAATCTACTGTTTTGCCATCGGTAGTTCTCATGTAGCAAAACGGTTCATCAATATCGGTTTCAGGCGGAGTATTTACGGTATTTGCTAACAAAGATTTAGCTGATATCAGCGGTGTTAGCAGAATTGATAAAGTTAGTATGAAATGTAAAATTTTCATCCAGTTTCTCGATTAACAGGCAAGATGCCTGTTCCACAACACATCAAGCTTTTTAAGAACAGGCAAGATGCCTGTTCCACAACACATCAAGCTTCTTGTGGGGTGGGCATCTTGCCCGCCCAAAAAATATAATTTAGATGCCTTTATTCCTTGCACCGGGAACTTTTCGACTTGGACGACGCTGGTTCAAACTACTAGCTGAACGAGTATTCAAAGCATTAGCAAAATCTTTCAAACCCAAGCCTTTCAAAATTTCCAAAGCCGCCCTTTGCCCACTTTCACAACCTCCTTCCATATAACCTGAATTTTCTAGGGAAGTGTGCTCTCCCGCAAAATACAAATTGCCGACTTTTTCGCCTTCAACACCGTGCATTTGCGTCCATTGTCCGACTAGATAGCAGGAATAGGAACCCTTAGCATAACGTTCCCCTTGCCAAAAAGCTCGGACAGCTTTACCCGATCGCAAATCTTTAACTCCAGGGAAAACTTTTTCAAATTGTCCCAAGAATTTTTGGGCTTGATCTTCAGGAGTTCCACTACCAATCGCCAAACCCTGTCTACCTCCTGTAAAATTAGTAACTAAACCGTTGACAGTAGGAGTAAAAGGTGTAGCTTCCCAACTATTTTGGAATCCTAAATCTGTAAAAACAGAAGCAGTCGATCGATAAAGTTCTCGCCAAATACGAGTGCGGTAGCCCGTAATCAGCTTAGAATTAGTTCCATAACCCAATTGCTCGATCGCGCGTCGTTTCGGTTGGGGTAAAGGCACATTGATTTTAACATCTCGCAGAGTGCTGAAGGGCAAAGTTAACAAAACTCGCTCATAAGTGCGATCGAAGGTACTTTGGCCCGATCGCAAACTTACCCGATAACGGCCATCCGGCAAAATACTAATCGCTTCCAAAACCGTCCCCGCTTCGATGGAACCAGACAATTGACCCGCTAAACGGTTGATAATTTGACTGTTTCCGCCCTCAAATTGATAACGTTCATCGCTGTCACCATACAACTCAAAACTATCAGCATCTGCACCAATTAAAAACAGCAAATTTAGCGCCGATTGTTCATCCGCATCTCTACCATATTCAGTAGTATAAGCAATACGGAGTAACTGCTTGACAATTATGCTAGTTTCGGCACTTTCTACATATTCAGCGATCGAAAGATTATCCAATCTTTCCGCTGTTTCCGTAAAATCTTGATAGTCAATGTTATTTCCAATTGCCCGCAAATCCGCCCTAATCTTAGTAGCTAGTGGCGCAAAATCAGCGATTAATTGTTCAAGAGAATATCGGCGTCCTCCCAAGAAAAAAGTATCCTTCACCAATCCCTGTTGCGCCTCAACTACATCGATCGCCCGTAAACCCAATTCCGTCGCCAGCGAGATCAAAGTAGTATGGCCAGTATCAATAAATTCTGCCCCCAACTCCGCCGAAATCTGCGTTCCAGCCACCTTGGGCGTAGTCCGTATCCGTCCCCCCACGCGGTTAGTTGCCTCAATGATATCGGCACGTACACCCCCCTGACGCAAGCGATAGGCCGCCGTCAAACCAGCAATTCCTGCGCCCACAACCAAAATGGGCGATCGACCTTGCTGTTGAGCAAAAGCCCCCTCTCCCTCCCGTGTAAAAGTCGCAGCAGCCACCGCCGCCCCAGCCGCCAAACCCCCGTGTAGCAATCCGCGCCGAGATATGGGAAAATTGGAAGTGCGATCGGTGAGCATCCCCAGCAGTTCGTCAGCCGGAATACCCGTTGCCATTGATTTCTGGGCAATTATCGAAGCGCGACGCAGCATTGCCATCAGTGCAGATTTAGCCATAATCTAGACACCCTCACAAAATTTTGATGTAAACTGTACTCTTGATGAAAATTTAATTATGCACTTTCAAGCCTAAGTCTACATAAATTGTTGTAACAATGCTAACCCTCAGAACACTTTTTGACCGCAAGTTTTATCTCGAAAACAACCTCGATGTTGCCGTAGCAGTCGCCAGAGGCACTGTATCGAGTCCCTTCGATCACTATCAAAAAATTGGCAAATTTGAAAATCGTGACCCAAATTCTTTGTTCGACGCTAGCTATTATTTAGAAACAAACACGGATGTAGCCGTATCAGGAGTAAAAAATAAATTTTCTGGTGCAGATCACTTTATTACCTATGGTCAATTTGAACGTCGCAGCCCTAACCCTTTATTCGATGTTAGTTTTTACCTAAGCAGTAACCCAGACGTTCAAACAGTAGTTCAAACCAATCAAGTTACAGCTTTTGAACACTTTCTGAGAATCGGTCAAACTGAAATTCGCAAACCCAGCCCTTTCTTCGATCCTGAATTTTATCTAGCCAAGTATCCGCTGGTAGCAGCAGCAGTCAGGAATGGTGTTGTCAAAAGTGCGATCGAGCATTACATTCAATTTGGTCAAGCAGAAGGACTTTTGGGTACATTGCCAGATGCTGCTGATGATTTAACTGCTGCTAAAAACCTGGATGTTCTCACAGGAAGTCAAAGTGTAAATGATTTTGTAGGTGCTGCTGAACCAACGGATATTTACAGTTTCATTTTGAATACTCCGAGCCTTTTTAGTGCAACTCTCGATGGTTTGAGTGGAGATGTTGATCTAGAATTGATTCAGGATATCAATGGTCAAGGTACAGTCGGATTAAGTGGTATTATTGCTTCGTCTAATAATTTAGGTACGGCTTCGGAACAGATTGTAAGTAATGGCATTTTGCCTGCGGGTACTTATTTTTTGCGCGTTTCTCAATTTGAAGGTGATACAAATTATAACTTGAGATTGACATCTGATCCTAGTTAGTGGTTATTGGGAATTGGGCATCGGGCATGGGGAATTGGGCATGGGGAATTGGGAATTGGGCATGGGGAATTGGGCATGGGGAATTGGGCATGGGGCATAGGGAATGGGGCATCGGGAATGGGGCATCGGGAATTGGGGAATTGGTTGAAAAACTCCTAACGACTAACAATCATCATAATAATCGCCAAGGTTGTTAAGACACTTCGACTACGCTCAGTGACCATAAATATTCTGACTGCCTTGGCAGTTGCTATAATTACCAATTACCAATTACCAATTACCAATTACCAATTCCCCAATTTCCAATTCCCAATTTCCAATTCCCAATTCCCAATTCCCAATTCCCAATGCCCAATGCCCAATTCCCATGACTAATTTGTACTTTCTGAACTTCCAGGAGAAGGCATAGATTGAATAGGAGCCGGGGCTAAATTAGAGCGACTTCTCATGAGAGTAGTAGACACCAAAGTATAGCCCAAAACAGCAGGAAGTAGCATCGCACTCAGAAATACGATCGCGCCAGCCAGATTTATCCGATTCAACATCGGGCCATAATGGGTGCGATAAGGGTCAAACGGTGGTAAATCTGGTCTCTGGGTATCCCGAAGCGCGATCGCACGTTTGAACCTCACCCGCCTATCATCCAGCTTTTCTAGCAGAATCCAACCAAATTCCGCCTCTTCTCGACACAGCTTTTGAAAAATAGCAGGATTACGAAATAAATCACTGCTAGCACGCACAATTTTATACTCCGAAACCGTAGTATCAGGTTTAGGATTGCCGTTGGATTGCGAATAATCTCGCCCAGCTAAATGTTCTTCTTGAGATTCGTACCGAGTCAAAACTTCCTCCTCCTCATCGCTTTTTTCCCCTCTAGCCAATTGCTCGCGGTTCACAAACTTCCCCGCGATGACAGACTCTAAACCGAGACTGCCAACCATCAAACTCCAAATCAAAATTTCAACCATAGAAACACTTAGAAGTTAAAAATTTAAAACTAAGAAGAGAGATTCTCTTTGATTTTTCAACTTTCAATCTTTAGTTTTCAAATAGCCTTCCATCAAACAATCTGTACCCACCGTGCGCCAAGAAACTCGCTCTAAAATTAAAGCATCAGTCATTTTGGCAAACCCCAAATCTCCTACAGGAGTTGGAGCCGAAGAGCCGCCGACAATTTTAGGAGCAATAAAAGCCATAATTTTCTGCACTGCACCGTCAGCAATTGCTTTTGCTGCCAGAGTGCCACCACACTCCCACAGTACAGAAAGAAAAGATCGATCGTACAAATAAGTCATAACATTAGCCGGTGTCAGCGGCGATAACTCCACAACTTCCACCCCTTTAGCAATCAAAAATGCTTGAAACTCGCGATTAACCCCAGGCTCAGTCAACACCAAAGTAGGTGCAGAAGAGGTGTCCCACAAACGAGCCGATTTCGGCAAATCCAGAGAGCGACTCATCACCACTCGCAGGGGATTATGGCGATTAGGTTGATGGCTCGTCAGTTCGGGATTATCCAGACGCACGGTATTTCCCCCTACAATAACCGCATCGCAGCCGACACGCACGCTGTGTACTTCGCTCCTCGCCTCCTCGCCTGTTACCCAAGCGCTATGACCGGTACTGGTAGCAATTTTACCGTCTAAAGTCATCGCATATTTCAAAATTCCCAAAGGGCGGCGGTACAAAATCCGGTGTACAAAAGCCTCATTCAGTTTTTGACAAGCTTCCCCTTCTACCCCCGCGACAACTTCGATCCCAGCTTCTCGCAACCGAGCAAGTCCTGTTCCAGCTACCAAAGGATTCGGATCGACCATCCCAGCCACTACTTTTGCCACCTTAGCCTGAATCAAAGCTTCGGAACATGGAGGAGTCCGTCCATAATGGTTGCAAGGCTCTAGATTGACATAAACCGTCGCTCCGGCTGCCAGTTCCCCCGCTTCCCGGAGCGCAAAAACTTCGGCGTGAGGTTGGCCCGCACCAGGGTGAAATCCTTCGCCAACAATTTTGCCGTCGCGGACAATTACAGAACCGACGAGAGGATTGGGAGCAGTTTTACCGAGAGCGCGGCGGGCTAATTCTATACAGCGGCGCATCATGGCTCGATCGAACTCTTGAATTTCTGCGCTATTTTCCAGTTGTTTAGTTGAGGTGGCGATCGCACTAGCGTCCGCCGGAAAAGTTGCCATGAGATTTTGCTATGATATTTAATCCTGAGTGTACTCAGTTTGATGCTGATTTTGCCTATTAGCCGGTGATGAATTGCTGCTGGAAAACTTGAGGCTAGGAGAATTGAAGGCATTAAGGGCGATCGACCTCTCACGCTCCAACAAATAGCTTTAACATAAAGGAACAGTAGCAGGCGCTGAATAAAAAATGAGTCAAGACATGAAGCGGGAATTTGCCGATCGCCAAGAATTAATAGCCTACGTGGGCGAACAGTTCCCCGAAGCCGAGGCTAGAGACAGTCACGTATCCCCCACCCTAGGCGGGCGCAAAGCAGCCGAAACAGCTCTAAAACAAGTCGATCCTGCCAAGTATGCCTCAACCCGCAACTTCCTCAACGGCGCAGTAACTCGCTTGTCGCCCTATTTACGTTACGGCGTTTTGAGCCTTGCAGAAGTCCGGGATGTCGTGCTCGCGAAGGTGCTACACCAAGAAGATGCGGTAAAACTTGTCAACGAGTTGGGTTGGCGAGATTATTGGCAACGACTTTATGCAGAATTGGGAAACGGGATTTGGCAAGACCAGGAACCATACAAAACTGGCTACACTGCTTCACAATACAGCGAAACTATGCCCGAAGATATTGTCGAGGGCACGACTGGTTTAGTTTGCATCGACAGTTTCAGTCGCGAGTTGCAGGAAACTGGTTACTTGCACAATCATCAGCGGATGTGGATGGCCGCTTATCTTGTACACTGGCGCAAAGTGCGTTGGCAAGTCGGAGCTCGCTGGTTTTTGGCACATTTGCTAGATGGAGATCCGGCGAGTAATAATCTTTCTTGGCAATGGGTAGCGAGCACTTTTAGTCACAAGGCTTACTTTTTTAATCGGGAGAATTTAGAACGTTATACTAAGGCTGTTTATTGTCGAGACTGTGCTCTTTACGGACAATGCGATTTTGAGGGAAGTTACGAATATTTGGAAGCGAAGTTGTTTCCTTTGGGAGAAAAGGTCGATCGCAGCGGCGGTTCCAAGAGTTGGGCTCGTCCGAAAAAAAGTCGTTAATTAGTCAGTAGTCAGTAGTCATTAGTCATTAGTCATTGGTTATTAGTTATTAGTTATACCGGTCACTGAGCGAAGTCGAAGTGTTCAATTCCCAATTCCCAATGCCCAATTCCCAATGCCCAATTCCCAATTCCCAATGCCCAATTCCCAATGCCCAATTCCCCATTCCCTAATATGCAAAATCCAATTATTTGGCTACATGGCGACTGTCTGAGTCCTGAAAGCCCTGCTTTCCAACTGCACCCCGAAGCTAAGGCGATTTGGGTTTGGGATGATGCGCTAATAGATGAATGGCAGTTAAGTCTCAAACGAATGGTGTTTATTTACGAATGTTTGCTGGAGTTGCCAGTCGTGATTCGGCGTGGCGATGTGGCTACGGAAGTTATTGCTTTTGCTAAAGAATCCGGGGCAAATCAAGTGGTGACAGCAGAAAGTCCGAGTCCTCGGTTTCAGGATATTTGTCGGGAAATTACGCGATCGCACCCAGTAGAGATTTTGCCCCCAGAACCCTTTGTGCGCTACGATGGTTACATTGATTTGAAGCGTTTTTCGCGCTACTGGCGTGTTGCGGAAAAACACGTTTTTTAATGGAATTGGGCATGGGGAATTGGGCATGGGGAATTGGGAATTGGGCATTGGGCATTGGGCATCGGGCATGGGGCATTGGGCATTGGACACTTCGACTACGCTCTGTTACCGTATAGGCTTGGCGACTGTTGTAACAAATAACAAATAACAAATAACCAATAACCAATAACCAATAACCAGTAACCAATAACCCTTCGACTACGCTCAGGGTACCGGAAACGACTAATGACTAATGACTAATGACTTCTTAGATCAATTTCCTTTTAAACGTTGCAAAAGCAATTGAAATCTAGATTGAGCCAAATCAGGATTTTCCAAAAGTTGGGAGATGGGGTGTTCATCATCTGGTTGTTGATATACTAAATCATCGGTATCTTCACCGAAACGCTTCACAGTACCACGTAATCTTGATGACAAAAATTTGGTAATCGCCCGATAGAACCGCAGAGAGAACAGCACATCTTGTTCCAATTTTTCGGTTAGCAAACGCCTAGAGATTGACAGGATCACGCACTCTTCAATGGCTGTGACGCTAGCTGAAGGAAGCCTCCCGTCTATGAAAGACATTTCGCCCAATACTTCCCCGGAAATAATTGTCCCAATTTGTTTATTGCCCAAAGCTGACACAAATACGCTCAAAGTGCCATCTAGCACTATGTAGAGTGCATCTAAAGGTTGACCTTCAGCGATCAGTGTGGTGCCGGCCGGGAGTTGGGTGCGCTTGCCGTTGGCGACCATCCAGTCGATGTCGCGATCGCTCAATTCGCCTAATATAACTAAAACTTTGCTCATAAAAATTAGGTTGAGATTGGATAGTATATTAATCAATGGTCTAATGCGGATGCTACCAAAACAGTGGTCAACCCTGGCTTAATATTGGAGAACGGCTGGTGTGAGCCAAGTTGCCAGATTTCTCCCTGTGGCGGTCAGTGCTGTTACCCCAACTACAAGATTGTATCTTGCAGTTGACTTTTTAACGGTTAAGTGGCAACCCAGGAACAAGACAACTCATATTTTTGTCAAGTGTAGACAAAGCTCTCGACAATAGCTCTGATACACTCTATAACAAACCATTGATTGAGGAGAATTTGTGAATAATCTATTTTCTAAGTCTACTTTCGCTTTAGTAAATCTTGTAGCCTTGGCTGTTTGTTGCAGCGCCCTGTCTGTGAAAGCGGAAACTGGTAACTTGCTAGATGCAGTTACAACCGCCAGTTTGCCCTCTGAGGCTACTCCTGCACTTTCCGAGCCTGCTGTAACAAAACCGGCTCAAGCCAATGCAGAAACAACTGCTAATACACAAATTGATTCTATAAGTGCCATAGAACTAGATGCCGCAGTCCAATCTGGGTTAGCAGTCGCAAAGCCCGCAGCTTCGCAACCAGCCACCAACTTGCAAGCATCTGCTGTCGCACCAGAAAAGTCTGATGTCGCAAATTCGGCAATTGTTGCAACTGAAAATACATCAATTGCTGGTGAGACTAAAAAATCCGAAACAGCAACTACCATTGCTGATGGTAGCGTAAAAGTGCAGCCAAGTGTGGAAATTGCTACCGATGTTGCCCGCGATAACTCCGAACTGACAGCAGCCAATGTTGAAAAAGAAGTTAAGACAGCACAAGAAGTGTTGAGCAATCCTGTCAGCACTTCAGCATCAGCCTTGACAAAGGAACCGACAACTGCTGAAAAGTCTGAAATTTCCTCAGCCCCAACTCAAAAAGTGGCTCAAGACAATAAAGTCAGACCCGGACGCTCCACCCGTTCTGGCCCCAGCTACATCGGGATTGGCGGTAATCTCGGTTTTGGCGGAGATACGGCCTTGGGCGACAGCTCATTTGCGATTATCAGCAAAATTGGTTTGACGAGCAATTTCTCGGTGAGACCGACTGTTTTGTTCCGCGATAACGTAACTGTTTTGATTCCCGTTACCTACGATTTTGTATCTCAAAATGCAGTGGAAGTCAGCGATGATTTTGTGATTACGGCTGCTCCTTATGCGGGTGCTGGCGTGGCATTTTCTACGGGAGACGATAGCCATTTTGGATTCCTGATTTCGGGTGGTGTAGATGTACCACTGTCGAGCAATTTTACAGCTACAGCGGGCCTGAATATTGGTTTTCTGGACGGTGCTGAAGTGGGACTGTTACTCGGTGTTGGTTATACATTCCCGAATATTGTCAGATAGTTTTGCTGTTTGAGCAAATCGATGACCAGTAAATAGGTGGTTGGCTGTAAGATTGCAGCCAACCTTTTTTTTGACCTGGACATTTCGACTACGCTCAATGAACCGTGTTGCTCAATGACTTTATTGCTCACGCTCGCGTAGTCGAAGTGTCTAAATCTAATAACTTGGACATTTCGACTTCGCTCAATGAACCGTGTTGCTCAATGAACCGTTTTGCTCAATGACTTTATTGCTCATTGAGCGTAGTCGAAGTGTCTAAATCTAATGACTCGGAGATTTCGACTTCGCTCAATGAACCGTGTTGCTCAATAAACCGTGTTGCTCAATGACTTTATTGCTCACGCTCGCGTAGTCGAAGTGTCTAAATCTAATAACTTGGACATTTCGACTACGCTCAATGAACCGTTTTGCTCAATGAGCGCAGTTGTTCACGCTCGCGCAGTTGTTCACGCTCGCGTAGTCGAAGTGTCTAAATCTATTGACTCGGAGATTTCGACTACGCTCAATGACCGAAGCACATTAGCAACTGCTATATAATGATGATTGGGTCTGCACTTTTGAACAAATCAACCCCAAAAAACCATGACTAAAACAGAAATCTTAGCAGCACTCAAAAATCTGACACCAGAAGAACGCCTGGAAATCATCGAAACAGCCTCGCGGATGATGCGGGAAGAAATAGAAGAGAAGGTTCAGCGCAAAGCTGAGAGAAAGCTGAGACTTCGAGCCGCAGCAGAAGCAGCAGTCCCCTTGTATGAACCAGGAGGGCCACTTCATGATTTGTGGTCGCCCGATAGCGAACCGTATTTTGAGTCTGAGGAAGAATACCTGAACGCAGGGGTAAAAATTCATGCTTAAGGGGGAAATTTGGCTCGCCAGACTCAATCCAACAGTGGGAGATGAAATCGGCAAAACTAGACCTGTTGTGGTAGTCAGCGATAATGAAGTGGGAATGTTGCGGCTCAAAGTAATTGTTCCTATTACATCCTGGAACGATCTTTTTTCGCCGCTTGATTGGATGGTACAGGTCGAACCAACAGCAGAAAATGGCTTGGCTAAACTCTCCGCCGCCGACACTTTTCAAGTCCGTTCTGTCTCGCAACAAAGATTTGTCCGACAACTCGGAGTTCTCTCCGATACAATTATGGCAGAGATTTCCGAAGCACTGGAAATTGTTCTGGATCTGGATTGAATAACTAGCCAACAGTGTACAAATAGTGTTATTTATAAATAAATAGATTGTATGGCGCGATGGCCTAAATGATTCCTATACAACTGACACTCAAAAATTTTCTTAGCTATCGCGAAGCTGCTTTAGACTTTCGCGGCTTGCACACCGCTTGCATTTGCGGGCCTAATGGTGCTGGCAAATCTTCGCTCTTAGAGGCCATAACTTGGGCTGTTTGGGGCTGTTGTCGCAGCGATTCGGAAGATGAGATTATCCATATGGGCGAAATTGATGTCCGTGTTGATTTCACTTTTGCGACGGGCGGCCAAATTTATCGGGTGATTCGCAATCGCCGTCGGGGACAATCGGGGAGTTTGGAATTTCAAGTAGCAACAAACCCCCCCTTCCCCCCCCTTAGTAAGGGGGGGCCTGAAGAAGTGAATTCTTCCCTTGGTAAGGGAACGCAAGAAGAAGTGAATTCTTCTCCCCCCCTTGGTAAGGGAACGCAAGAAGAAGTAAATTCTTCTCCCCCCCTTACTAAGGGGGGGCTGGGGGGGGTGAATTTTCGGACGCTGACTGACAAGGGTTTGAGAGCGACTCAGCAAAAAATTCTCGAACATATTAAACTTGATTATGATACTTTTATCAACTCGGCGTATTTGCGACAAGGACGAGCTGATGAGTTTATGCTCAAAAAGCCGATCGAACGTAAGCAAGTTTTAGCCAATTTACTCAAGCTGGATCAGTACGATACTTTATCCGAACAAGCCAAGGATCAGTCGAAACAGTTTAAAGCTCAAGTCGAGGTGCTCAAACATAGTTTACAAACAACACAAGAGCAATTGCAACAAAAAGATGCGATCGCCACGGAGCAATCCCAATTGCAGCAAGCAACGACACAGCTTCAACAGCAACAGCAAATTGATACAGCACAGTTACAACAACTGCAACTCCAGCACCAAAATCGCCAAACTTGGCAAACACTCCTCGCCAGCCACCAGCAGCAACATACCAATATTTCTCAAGAATGTCGCCGCTTGCAGCAAGAACTAATCGCAGCCAAACAGCAACAAAACGAGCTACAAGCTCTGCTGACACAAGAAAATGAAATAACAACAGGAATTACTTATTTCCAGAACTTGCAAGCCACAGAAGAGACTCTGGCTGGTAAATTTAAGGCTCACCAACAAGCTCAGAATCAGCGATCGCAATTGCAAGAACAGCAGCGCCAAGAATTGAGTCTTTTGCAAGGCAAAATTCAGCAATTGCAAGCTCAATTAGATGCCTTGGAACAGGATGAGAAAGAGGTTTTACAAGTTCTGAAACAGCAGCCGGAGGTGGAAAAAGGACTGGTACAATTGCAAGCAGTCCGATCGCAACTGAACCAATTAGAGCAACTGCAACTACAGGTTTCGCCCCTACTCCAACAGCAACAGCAGACGCAAACTCAGCTCGATCGCGCCCACGCTGGTTTAACCGCCAGATTGCAGGAAATTAATCGACAGTTACAAGTTCAGCAACACCAGCGACAGCCTCAATTACAACAGGAAATCTCGGCAATTGCTAGTCAGATTTTGCAGTTAGATAACAAGCGAGTCTACCAGCAGCGAGTCCGCGAAAAAGGTCGAGAAAGACACAACTTTCTGGAAAACCTGCAAACCAAAAGCCGCGACTATCAAACTAGGTTGACTGAAATTGACCAAAAACTGCAACTGTTACGGAAGGATGAAGCGGAAAAAAATGTAGAGGAAGCTGTAAGACTCGAAAGTCAAACCGTGAATTATGCCGAAAATGAGCAATCTAATTCCCATTTAATTGTGCGCGATGCCGATTTTGGAAATTGTCCTTTGTGCGATCGACCTTTAGACGAACACTACTGGAATTTGGTGGTCAAAAAACATCACAGCCAACAGCAGGAAATCTGGAACGAACTGTGGGTTGTGCGCGAACAGTTGGCCGTCTCCGAACGCGAAATACAAGTCCTCAGACATGAATTCCGCCAACTAGAAGCAGAATTAGCCCCTTACGAAGAATTGCGGGAACGGCGCAGTCATTTGCAGGCTCAATTGGATGCCCTCGGCAAAGATGAAAATCGCTTGCAAAGTATGCGAAAAGATGCTGCGGAAATAGAGCGTTCTCTCCGTACTGGAGATTACGCATCCGATGAATATGCCCAACTCCAGGAAATAGAATTGCAACTGAAACAACTCAATTATAGCGATCGCAATTACTCGCTAGTCCGTGGAGAGGAAAAGCGCTTGCGGTGGGTGGAAATTCAGCAATCCAAAATCAAAGATGCTCAACAGAAACTCAATAAAAATAACGCGCGCCGTCCCGAATTGCAAACTCAATTAGTCGGATTGCAGCAGCAGTTAGAACAACAGAAAAATAGTTCGGAAATACAGCAGCAAATTCTGTCTTTAGATAGATACATTGGCGAAGTTGGCTACAATTTGGAACAGCACGAACACGTCCGTAGCGAAATGCGCCGATCGCAATTTTGGATTGCTAGGGCCGAAAAACTGCGATCGGCAACTCAGCAACACCCGCAAGTGCAGCAGCGAGTTAATGAGATAGTCAGTTCGATTGCTGTACGCGATCGAGATTTGCAAGCTGTCAGCGCTCAACTTTCCGCCATGAGTAAGCAGTTGCAGGAAAATCCCGATCCCACGGCGCGCATAAGTGCGATCGAACAACAAATCAACCGCCGTCGCCAACAGCTAGACCAACATTTGGGAAGTCTCGGACGACTCGAACAACAACAGCAAAATCTGGAAGCATTACAAGTGCAGTCAATAGCTCAAAAGGAGCAAATGCAAGTTGCAAAACGCCAGCAGCGAGTTTATCAAGAGCTTGGTCAAGCCTTTGGCAAAAACGGTATTCAAGCTTTAATGATTGAAAATGTTTTGCCTCAACTCGAAGCCGAAACTAATCAAATATTATCCAGATTGAGCGCGAATCAATTGCACGTTCAATTTATCACTCAGCGGGCGGCTGCTTCTAAAAAAGCAACTAAATTGATTGACACTTTAGACATTTTAATCGCCGATGCCCGTGGCACTCGTCCCTACGAAACTTACTCCGGCGGGGAAGCTTTTCGGATTAATTTTGCGATTCGATTAGCCCTGGCGAGACTCTTATCCCAGCGGGCGGGGACGGCTTTGCAAATGTTGATTATTGATGAGGGATTTGGGACTCAGGATGCGGAAGGATGCGATCGCCTGATTGCAGCAATTAATGCGATCGCCTCTGATTTCGCCTGCATTCTAACTGTCACCCATATGCCACACCTCAAAGAAGCTTTTCAAGCCAGAATAGAAGTTAATAAAACTGCTCGCGGTTCTTGTATCAGCTTGTCAGTTTAGATAAGGAATAACGAACCACGAAGACGCGAAGGAAGAGAAGGAAAAACGGGATCTTCTTCCTTCTCTTCCTTCGCGTCCTTAGCGCCTTCGCGGTTCGTTTAATCTGAGATCTTGCACCATTCTCAACTAGCCTTTGATGGACGGGCAGGATGCCCATCCCACAAGAAATTCATTCTTTGTGGAACAGGCATATTGCCTGTTGCTGACAATGGTGCAAGATGTGAGTTTAATCTTACAACCTAGTTGGGGATTTGGATATTCTGTCGATCGGCTATCAGATTGTGGTAAAAAAATATAAGGGGAATTCTGCGGTGTATTTGCACACCAGGGCAGCGATCGGAATTCTGGATTGAAATTTCGCGAAGCAATTATGTTAAAAAAATTACCTTTGCCCTGGTCTCGCTACACTCCAGCGGGTTTGACGCTGACTTTGGGCATAGGATTGTCCGCACTGGCATTCGTCCTTGTCTGGAACTGGGAAAACGGGCGCTGGGACTATCAAACGAACCGTAGTATTGACGATATCTCGATCGCCCTAGAACGCCAAATCAACTCCGATTTAGACGCAGTTCTTGCCCTCAGCGACTACATGAAAGCCTTCCGTACAGTCGATAGACCATCCTTTGCGCGATTTGTTGGTCGTCCCCTATCCGTCCACCCCAGTCTGCAAATCCTGGCTTGGGTGCCCCGTGTCCCTAATCGCGATCGGGCAAACTACGAAGCCCAAAACAAAACCCAAAACAATCCCAACTTCCAGATTACAGAACCAGGCACCGAAGGACAACTCATTCCCGCAGGTCAGCGTTCCGAATATTTCCCTGGTTTGTACGTCGAACCCGCAGCAAAAAGCCAGACTGTTTTGGGCTTTGACTTCGCCTCCCGCCCAGAAATCCACGCAGCACTTGAACAGGGGCGCGATACTGGAGAAATGATTGTCACCAGCCAGATTGGTTTAATCGAAAATAATTCCTCAGAACTGGATCTTTTAGCCATAGTCCCGATTTACACAAACAGCGCCAAACCAACTACCGTCGAATCCCGCCGCGAATTGCTACAAGGATTTGTTCTGGGAGTATTTCGAGGCAAAGATATTTTCCAAACCTCTTTAAAAGGACGCAATACCGACTATCTGAATATTTATCTATCTAGCGAAACTCCAGACAAGCAAGAAGCATCCGTACTTTCAACACGCACGTCCGACCCCGTTTTCAGAGATACGACAGCCAAAGAGCAAATTAACCAGTTTTCAGTGCTTTTTCAATCCGCCAGCCAACAAGTTTTTCCAGCACCCGCCGATGTGCCACAGCAAGTAAAGTTAAGCTGTCCGATTCTGCAAAATCCAGGCCCGGATTATACAGCTTGCAGAAGACAGCCCAAAATTAACGATCGCGAGTGGTCTGTCTACGTCTCAGCAACGGCAGAAATTCGTAAAAGTCGTAAACATTGGCGTTCTTGGGGAACTCTCACGATGGGAATGCTATGGACTCTGATTCCCGTGACTTATATGCTGACAGCCTTGAGTCGCACCGCCCAAATCGAAAAACTAGCCCAAGAAAGAGCTCGCCAAGCTTCCGAGTTGCAGGATGCTTACCAACAGTTGGAAGCTGAACAAACCAAGTCGGATCAACTATTGCTAAACGTGTTACCAGCAGCAATTGTCCAGCGTTTGAAACACAACGAAAAAAATATTGCCGAAAGTTTTGGGGAAGTAACTGTAATGTTTGCCGATATTGTCGGGTTTACGGAACTTTCATCGAGAATTTCAGCGACTGCGGTAGTGGAAGTGCTCAATGATATTTTTTCAGCTTTTGACCACTTAGCCGATCGCCACGGTTTAGAAAAAATTAAAACTATTGGTGATGCTTACATGGTTGTCGGTGGTTTACCTACGCCCCGATCGGATCATGCCGAGGCGATCGCAGCAATGGCGATCGATATGCTACAAGAAATTCGCCGCCTCAGTTTAGTACATTCGGAACCTTTCAGCATTCGGATCGGCATTCACACCGGGCCTGTAGTAGCCGGAGTCATCGGCCTAAAAAAGTTTATTTACGACCTTTGGGGCGACACTGTAAATATTGCTTCACGCATGGAATCTCACGGGATTACCGGCTGCATTCAAGTCACCGTAGAAACCTATGAGATCTTAAAGGATAAGTACACTTTTCAGAAGCGCGGCGCTATTCAAGTTAAAGGCAAAGGGTACATGATTACTTATTTGCTAACTGGCCCGAAAGAATAGTTATTGGGAATTGGGAATTGGAAATTGGGCATTGGTAATTGGGAATGGGGCATTGGTAATTGGGAATGGGGAATTGGTAATTGGGAATTGGGAATGGGGAATTGGGCATTGGGAATTGGGAATTGGGAATTGGGCATTGGGAATTGGGAATTGGGAATTGGGAATTGGGAATTGGGAATTGGGCATTGGGAATGGGCATTGGGCATTGGGAATTGGGCATTGGGAATTGGGCATTGGGAATTGGGAATTGGGAATTGGGCATTGGGAATGGGCATTGGGCATTGGGAATTGGGCATTGGGCATTGGGAATTGGGAATTGGGAATTGGGCATTGGGAATTGGGAATTGGGCGTTGGGAATTGGGCATTGGTTATTTGTTATTACCGGAAATCAGGAGACGGCAATGCCCATTGGTGTCAACTTAAGGTCAAACCCTCAGTCCAACCGGGGTTGAAACCCCTGCCTCAAAGCGAAAGTCCTCTCAAAGAGGACTAATGAGTTCTTCAGTCCTCTTTGAGAGGACTTTAGCTATTAGACAGGGGTTTCAACCCCTGGCGGACTTGCGGGCCCACTAGCGGACTTGGCGGGCTGACAGCTTAAGTTGACACCAATGGGCTCTTGGAGTGTCCCTACCCGTAAGGAAATCAGGAGACGGCAATGCCGTGTCCCTACCCGAAAATAATCTTGTAGGGACACGGCATTGCCGTCTCCTCCTTCCGAACTAACAACTAACAACTAACCACTAACTAACAACATCAACTCCTCTGCCATTTCAAAATTAGCCGTCACACTTTGTACATCATCCAAATCTTCCAGTGCATCCATCAACTTCAAAAGCGATCGAGCTTTTTCAGGATTATCCATTTCCACTGTCATACTCGGAATCCAGCGAGTTTCTGACTGCAAAACTTGAAAACCTTTATCCTTCAAAACATCAGAAAGAGTTTCCAAATTAGACACAGTTGTAAACACCTCTGCACCCTCATCATCTTCATCAATTGATATCAACTCATAGGATTCCGCCTCAGCTTCCAAAGACGCTTCAAACAATTTTTCCTCATCAATAGAACCGCGTACAGTACAAACCCCTTTCTCGTCGAACATCCAGCCCACACAGCCCATTTCACCGAGGTTTCCACCATTTTTACTAAAAGCTTCCCGCAAGTCCGCCGCCGTGCGATTACGGTTGTCTGTCAGCGCTTCAATCAGAATAGCAACACCACCGATTCCGTAACCTTCATAGCGGATAGCTTCTAATTCCGAACCTCCGCCAGCCAAACCGGCACCTTTTGCGATCGCCCTTTCGATATTTTCACTAGGAATACTAGCCGCCTTCGCTTTTTCAATAGCTGTTCGTAGTTGAAAATTGCCAGCCGGATCGGGTACTCCGCTGCGGGCTGCGACAATGATTTCGCGAGATATTCTAGCAAAAACTTTGCCTTTAGCGGAATCAACTCTAGCTTTTTGGCGTTTAATAGTCGCCCACTTACTGTGTCCAGACATACCGATTTGTGATTGATATTTTTTAGTGAATTTGAGGACAAATTTAAATTTTAATTAAACCGGACAAGGGTTTCAGTGTCCGTGAGGTGGGAAGTATCGCCATTAAGTGCGATCGACCATTCTCCCTCATTCTGCACCACTTTCACCAAACAGCAGAGAGAAGCGTTAATTTCCGTTTCCACACCGCCAGCCAGCCCGATCGCAGTCCCTAAAACCGACGCACCATGACCCACTAACAGTATATCTTCAGGAAACTCAGCGGCAAGACGTTTAGCAGTTTCCCCAGCCCTTTTGAGACAAGCTTCCCCAGTTTCGGGATAATTAGCAATACCACCTTTGTAGGAAGCATCAATCCGAGGGAAACGCTGACACAAAGCCTCCACAGACAGAGTTTCTGGCATTTCCGTCATCCATTCAGGATTCAGCCATTCGCACAATCCCCACTCTAGTTTCAGCGGCAAATCCAGGGCTTCGGCTGCGTAGTTCGCCGTTTGGACAGTTCGCAGAAAAGGGGATGCAAAAATGTGAGAAATTGCTTCACCTTTGAGGCGCTTGGCTAGTTGTTTTGCTTGAACGTGTCCATCTTCAGAAAGATGCGGATCGTAGCGGTTTTCTGCGGTGAGAAACCAATCGGGGTTAACGAAGTCGATGCGGTTTCCGTGTCGTGCGATCCAGACTGTTTGTGACATGAGTTGGTTTGGGTTTGGCTTCTTGCTATAATATTATATCAAAGATGCTGATTTTGGATCTTTATGAAATTCGAGTGGGATGAAAACAAGGCTGCGGTAAATTTGTCCAAGCATAAAATCTCATTTGAGGAAGCCAAAACGGTTTTTGATGATCCCCTTTATGTCGATTTATATGATCCGGATCATTCTGATGAAGAAGATCGATATATTATTGTTGGAGAGTCCCTGCAAGGTAATTTATTGATAGTCTCGTATACAGAAAGAGGAGATTTTATGCGTTTGATTAGCGCCAGAAAAGTAACACGAGTGGAGCGAGAAGTTTATGAAGAAGGATGAAACAGGGATAGAGGATGAGCTTCGCCCTGAATATGATTTGAGGAGTTTACGTGTCAGAAAAGTAGGATCTGGACGAAAGAGTTTTGGTGGTGTAAATATTCGCTTAGAACCGGATGTTGCAGAGATGTTTCCCGATTCTGAAGCGGTGAATGAAGCTCTGCGATTTTTGATTAGAATTACGAAACAAAACGTGGTATCTGAAAAATAATATCAAATCTGGTGGCATCAGAATTGTGTGGTAGGGAAACGGCATTGCCGTGTCCTCATTTGCCTACGCATCACAACCAAAGAAACCGGGTTTTTTGCGATTTTTTCGAGTTGTAATGAAGTATGCTCACAAAAACCCGGTTTCTGACCACATCCAGGACTATTGTACAGGCCATACTCGCAACAATTGGTCTCCTCCCTTTTGAAACTCATAGGACACCTCCTGAACTTCTACTTTATATCCTTGCGCTTTTAACTCTGTGATAATTGGCGCTAGTAAAGGAGACGGTTCGCCAGAAACTTTCACAAGCGGAAAAATTCGCACTTCTGCCGCAGTCCGACACATTTCTCGAATTGATTCCAGATGAAATGCCTCAGAAAAAAGGTCGGAATAGGTAAACAGAAAATGACTGCACAATGCCAAATCAAACTGACGATTATCGAAAGGCAAAATCGGTAATTCACCAGTTATATAACGGCTTTCATCAATCCCTTGGGGCAAATCTTCCAGGAATTGCTGCATCGCCAACCTTCGTACTTCGCCCAATTTTGTTGGTGACTCGATATTTGTCCAAAGGTAGTCGTCTGCATTTGCTCTGACTCCATCAATCACAGTTTGATATGTTTCTTGGATGCGTCCGTCAATTTCCTCAGCAGAAAACTGATAAATTGGATCGCAGGAAGTCACTTTGTTACCTTGGCGAGTCATTTCTGCATTGAAGCTGGCCGGCCCTCCCGCACAATCAAGTATGGCTAATTTGCGATCGGCCGATGTCAGGTGGAACATTCCGATGTATTCGTCCAAGCAGCGACCCCAAGGAATCACTTTGTCAAGCTTAAGTCCCACGTATTTTTGACTCGCAATTAAAAGTAGTTAATATGGATTTTACACTAAAGCGAGGCTACACTGGATCTTAGTCGATTTTAGATTAGTGTCACCCGAAAAAAAAATATGAAACAAACCGTTAAAACCACTACCAGTCTCAGTTTATCTGCACTCCTGTTACTGATTGCTGCACTGCCCAGTATCGCTCAGTTACCTGTCCTCAGACCAACTTTGCCCACTCCGAACCCAAATCGACCAAGAGTACCGCCACCGCCTCGTCCTGGCTTTAATTTGCCCCTTGGCAACTCTGGTTTACCCACACAGGAATCAGCTTATATCTTAGGTTCGGGCGATCGCATTGCTCTAGATATTTTCGGTGTACCTGAATTTAGCAAAGAATACCAAGTATTAGTTGACGGTACTCTCAATCTACCAATCGTTCGTAGTGTATCAATTCAAGGGCTGACTTTGCAACAGGCCGCCAACGCCATTACCAAGCGATATGAACCCTTCATCAATGTGCCCGTTGTCACAGTAACTTTGATGGTTGCTAGACCCCTAAATATCGGGATTGCTGGTGAAATTACTCGTCCAGGTTCCTACAAAATTAATCCCTCCAGAGAAGGAGGAGGAGTCAAATTTCCGACTTTGATGGAAATGCTACAACTTGCAAAAGGAGTGACATCCGCAGGAGATATGAGGGCGGTGCAAATTCGCCGCCCCCGCAGAGGTGGATCTGAGCAAATTATTACTGTGAATTTGCAGGAGTTTTTAGACACAGGAAATTTGCGACAAGATGTCACTATCCGAGATGGAGATACAATTTTTATACCGACAGCAACTTCTCTGAATACTCAAGAAGTACGCCAAAGAGCTAGTGCTAATTTTTCTGCTGATATTACTAAACCCATTGGTGTGGTAATTGTTGGGGAAGTTAATCGGCCTGGGCCTTATACTGTATCTGCTGCGGATTTGCGATCGACTAACCAACAAACAGAACTAGCTTTTGTCAGTATCGATCAACAGCAAGGAGGGGGAGCAGTTGTGGGGCTACCAACCATAACTAGAGCCCTGAAAATTGCTGGCGGTATCACCACGGAAGCCGATATTCGCCGCGTGCAAATTCGTCGCCAAATCAAAGGAGGTACTGAACAAACTATCCTGGTAAATCTCTGGGATTTGCTGCAAAAAGGTGATACTACCCAAGATGTTTTGCTGCAAGAAGGAGATAGCATAATTATCCCAACAGCAGCTAATGTAGATTTGACTGAAGTTTCCCAACTTGGTAGTACGAGTTTCTCTCCCAACGCCATTAGTATCAATATTGTAGGCGAAGTTGTCAGACCTGGAGCTTTGTTAGTTAAACCCAGTACATCTCTCCACCAAGCTTTGCTAACCGCTGGCAGTTTCAATCAATTGCGTGCCAAAAAAGATCAGGTAGAACTGCTACGTTTAAACCCCAATGGTACTGTTTCTCGCCGTACTATAGAGGTTGATTTTGCTCAGGGATTGAATCAAAACAATAACCCAACTCTCCGCAATAATGATGTGATTCTGGTAGCGCGATCGGGCTATGCTAGGGTAGGAGATAATATCAATACTTTCTTGCAGCCAATCACGGGAGTTGCAAGTGTGATTAACACTGTTAGCGGAGTTTTGACTGGTGTTCAAGCAACTATGAGCGCTTTTGAAAACTTATTTTTGGGAGGGAATTTCGAGCGCAAAAATCAACTCGATCAGCTTCGTCAACAACGTGAAGATAGACAAGAGCAACGTCAAGATAGACTGTTGGAAAGAGAGCTGCAACGCCAAGAAAGAGAGAGACAAGCACAAGATAGAGTACAGCAAGCAGAGGACAGAAGACTGCAACTTCAAGACAGACAGCGACAAATTGATGTTGAAAATCAGCGACTTCAGATTCAAAATCAACAACTTCAGCTTCAGCAGCAGCAACCGCAGCAAATTCAGTCTACTCCTTAGACATTATAAGCAACGGAGGACACGGCAATGCCGTTTCCCTACCGAAAATCATCGATAAATAATATTGTAGGGAAACTCCAAGATCCCATTGGTGTCAACTTAAGCTGTGAGTCCGCCAGTCCTTGCATCCCCCACCAGTCCGCCAGGGAATAAATTCCCTGTCTAATAGCGAAAGTCCTCGGTCGAGGACTAATGAGTTGAAAAGTCTTCTCTTCAGTCCTCTTTGAGAGGATGCCGGACTATGGGTTTTACCTTAAGTTGACACCTATGGGCATTGCCGTGTCCTAATTTTGGCTAGTAACAATTCCGATGCTGCCGGATTTGATATGAATCAACCTTTCGCCCCTAACAACTCCGGCTGCAAAACCTGATTCAATTTCCCACTCCGAAACCCCTCCAAATCCAAAGTCGCGTACACAAAACCAAACTCCTGAAACACCGCCACCAATGCAGGCAAATCTGCCTTTAACACAAACTCCTGAATCTCCTCGGCGGGTAACTCAATGCGCGCAGTATCTCCATCCGATCGCACTCGCAGATTTTTCAGCCCCAACTGCCGCAAATACCGTTCAGCGCGCCCCACTCTTTGCAACTTGGCTACGGTGATTTCTTCGCCGTAGGGAAAGCGCGAACTCAGACAAGGCTGTGCTGGTTTGTCCCACCAAGGTAAACCCAACTCTTTTGCTAATTGTCGTACTTCAAATTTAGCAATGCCTATTTCTGCTAAAGGCGATCGGGCGCCCCGTTCCTTCGCCGCCTGAATCCCCGGACGATAATCCTTTAAATCATCAGCATTAACGCCATCCACTACATAAGGATAGCCCTTTGCGAGTGCTAGTGGTTTCAAAGTATCGTGCAGTTCACTTTTGCAGAAATAGCAGCGATTAACTGGGTTAGAAGTGTAATTAGGATTGGCCATTTCCTGAGTTTCTACCTCTTCGTGGGCAATCCCAATTTCTGCTGCTTGAATCCGCGCATCTTCCAAATCTTCTGGTAATAGAGACGGCGAAACTGCTGTCACGGCCAAAGCGCGATCGCCCAAGACGTCAAAAGCAATTTTCGCCACCAATGTGCTGTCAATGCCACCGGAATAGGCAATCAGCGCCCGATCCATTTGTGCAAACAGATTTGTTAATTTTTCGAGTTTTTCGACTAACATGATTTCAATTTTGATTACTATTATTCTGGATCGATGCCGAGGGCGGACAATCGTGCCAAAAGTTGTTGATTGCGCTGTCTTTCCTGTTCCAATAGAGTCTGGGCTGACTCTTTATCTTGCTGTTCGCGATCGGCCCGTTGGCTTTCAGCAATCGCCCGTTGGCTTTCAGCAATCGCCCGCTGGCGTTCATTTTCGGCCCGTTCTTCCGGCCACAAAAGCAACTCCCCAGCCATATTCCACCAGCGCAACCAATTTCCTGTTCTACCTTCGCGAGTTCCCACCCAAACTCCCAAAAATAGATTTAATCCAGGTATCAAATAACGCCCGTTTTCATCAGGATTTTGATTGTCATAACACTCAGATTCTAGGGTATAGACTTCGATTCTGCCTGTATGCGGTCGAAAGATCACATAGCGAGGAACTTTGATTACTTTTTGGTAAAAAAACCACTTACCGATCTTTTCTGTGTGTTCGACAGAGTATTCATCGCCGTAAGTAGCTGACAGAAATTCCATCACTACAAAAGGCACTGTTCCTTCGGTATGAGGCGTGTAACTACGACGGGGTTCCTTGTGAGGCCAAGGTTGTACAGGGCGCACATACATCCAGTCTGGGGCTTTGCAAATAGTGCGATCGTCCACAGCCGCGCACAAAGCAAAATTAGAAACTATCAGTGCGTCTTGTATTAGTTCCGAATCCACTACAGACTGGCGCAAACCGTTAGCGATTAAAGGATGTTCTATATTTTCCACGGGGTCATCTGGTAGAATAAAGTCATCGGGTAGCAGGGGCCAGGTAATTTTTAGCTGTGATATTGGTTTTTGAATTACAGCAGTCATAGGACACCTCATTTTACCAATAAAAGTTTGAGTTTTAGTCGAGATTGGCGATCGATAACCTTGTCTATATTCTAGCCTGAAAATTCAATTTTACTGCACCAGTTGCAGGTATATAACATCAGTTCTAAAATTCTCGGCGGGAAAATATAGCGATCGCAATTGAGAGCACTAACACCCCATACAGCAAACCATAGCCCATATTTGTGATCAGAGCTGCTAAGTAAGGAACTTGTCCGTAAACAGCATCATTTCTCAAATTGAATCGCTCCAAATCTGGCAAAACCAGATAAAGTCCCATCATTAATTGTTCAATGCCAGGATTTTTGGTCAACTTGCCCAACGCCACTAAATCTCGCGTTGAATGTCCCATTAAATAAACACCAAATGTCAGTAAAGTTGCCAACAGAGAACTACTAAAAACTCCCAACAAAATTCCGATGGCAGCCATCAAAGACAGCTCAAACCAGATGAATAATGAAGCTACTAAAATACTGTTCACAGGATAAGGAATGCGACTTAAACTCAGAATAGCCAGATAAACAACAGTCATTGCAGCTACCAGCACCGCCAGCACCGCCGACAGTCCGAAGTGCTTGCCAACAATTAATTCAGCACGACTTATCGGCTTGGCAATTAATAGGTAAACAGTCTTTTTTTCAATTTCTTTGTTGACCAATCCAGTAGATACAAATACAGTGGCGATTAAGCCAAGAATGCTAATAGCAGCCAAACCGATATCTAAAATGATCTTTTTCTCTGTTGTTGCAGCCAATTCGGGTATCAAACGCACGGCTGCTCCCATCAACAGTGCAAACATCACAATTAAGTAAAGAATGCGATCGCGAATTACTTCCCAAAATACATTAATCGCAACAGTCAAGATTCTTCTGAGATTCATTTCGTGGTAATTGGTGAAAAATTTTCTGTAGCTTCAACATCATACCTTATCGAAAGGCTGTTCTGGGAACCCTTGCGAGTTGGTAAGAGCCACGACTCTCCAACAGTTGATATTCATTTGGCAACAATCCAAATTGCACAAATTTATCTGGGTATCCTAATACCAAAATAGACGAAGAAGTTTGGTTGTCATGAGATTGTTCAATATGGTCGATCGCACCTTTGGGCAGTCGGTAGTAAGTTATGGGTAAATGGGAATAGAAAACTACACTAGGTTTCGCAAAACCAATCATCATAAACTCTTCCCCTGGCAGTTTTTGTTGAACGGCAATCTGTGCTAGTTGTCGCAGTGGTAACTGGCGGTTGATATCAACCAAGTTGTAGACTGGAGTCAAACCAAAGATGATAAAGGCGACTAATCCAATGAAATTGGCAACCAAAATCCAGCGTTGCTGACGTTTCCAAAGTAAAATTGCGATCGCCCCCGCCACAATTATCCAAATCGCACCGCCGACAATCAGCAATCCCGACTGTTGAAGTGCTTGCGGAAAATTCGGCATCGCTGGATCGTCTCCCAGCCAATTGTAGCAGTAGAAAATTGCTCCCGATAAAATCAATAAAAATACGATATTAAAAATGAATGTAACTAACAGCGACTGTGGGAGAGAATTCGGTTTTTCATCTAACTTTACTCTTCTTTCTGCTGATGCTTTCGCTGCAACAATATCCCCCCACAGTAGCGTTACCAAAATCGCAGCGGCTGGCAACAAAGGTAATACATAACTAGGCAACTTTGTCACGGAAATTGTGAAAAACCCAAAGATACAGCCAAACCAAAATAAAGCAAATAAGCTTAATTGAGCCGATCGCGGTTGACGACGCCAGTAACTACGCTGCCAAAAACGGGTACGTGCGATCGCAACTGGCAAATAAATCGACCAAGGCGCAAAACCCAGCAGCACTACAAAAAAGTAAAAATACCAAGGCGCTGAGTGCCGATTCACCACTTGAGTAAAACGCTGGAAATTGTGATATCCAAAAAAACTGTCAATATAAGTTTGACCGTTAGCTAAAATAACCAGAATAAACCAAGGTAGCGCGATCGCCAGAATAATCAAGATTCCCGACACCGGACGCATTTCCCGCCAAAGTTGTCGAAAATTGCCCAAGTAAAGCGCAAAGCAGCCAATAATCAGCGCTGGTATCACAATTCCCACAGGCCCCTTAGCCAGAATTGCTAAGGCAATTAGGACATAAAAAGTCAGATACCACTTATTCGGAAATCGAGAAGGGGGAAGAGTCAAAAATCCGGCTTTTTCTCTCTCTTCTTCTAAGGCATAACCGAGGAAAAATGCTAAGAGTGCCGAACACATACAACTGACTAATAGCATATCGGAAACGCCAGTTCTTCCCCAGGCAATAGTTTGAGGATTTAGCGCAATCAGCGCCGCACCAATCCAAGGAGTAGAAAGGAAGAGGGGATGACGGGGAGAGTGGGAGAGTGGGGGAGGAAACTCTGTATCGTGCTCTTCTTCCTGCTTCCTGACACTTGTGCTGAGCGAAGTCGAAGTATCCGTTAAATCCGTTACAAAATCCGTTGCCGAACTTCTTTCCGATTTCCATAAGGTATAGAATCCAAGGCAAGTCAGGGCGATCGCGGATAAAGCCGACGGAAGACGCACAGCCCACTCATTCACCCCGATCGCGCGATAAGCCACCGCCATCAGCCAGTAAATCAACGGCGGCTTGTCAAACCTGGTATCACCGTTGAAATAGGGCGTGATCCAATCCCCTCTCACCGTCATTTGGCGAGCGGCTTCAGCAAACAGCGGTTCAGTTTCGTCAACCAAACCGATATTCCCCAGATTCCACACGAAAGCTACCCAAGCGATCGCGCACAACCATAGTAGCGATAACAGCAAAGGTGCGATCCTCTTCGTTGGCGTAGCCCCCGTAGGGGCGGGCTTTCCTTCGGATCGCTTCGCTAACGCTAACGATCGCTTCCTTGTATACTCTGACAAATTTTTAATAACTTCCTTCACCCGAAAATTCCTGCGATTTGAGATTTTCCATTTTAGCCCGCTATAAAGTGTATCTAAATATTTCTCAATTTATTTCATTTGTCGTGGCAATTCGATCCGAAATGTTGAACCTTTTTCTACTTGACTTTGTACCGTAAGTGTGCAATTCATCATTTTCACTAAAGATGCACTAATAGATAGTCCTAAACCAATACCCGGATATTGGCGAGTTGTAGTTCGATCTGCTTGGTAGAACTTGTCAAAAATATGGGGTAATTCGGTTTCGGCGATCCCAATTCCTGTATCAGTGACGGCGATCATTAGTCGATCGCTCGTTAATTCTCGCACAGAAATACCAATGTTTCCCTGATGGGTAAATTTAATCGCATTGGAAATTAGATTGACCAAAACTTGCCGCAAGCGCGACTTATCATTAACCATCAACCGATCCTGCAAACACACGCTCACAGACAGTGCCAAATTTTTGTCTGTCACCTGATTTCCTAATTCCAGGGCGGTAGCTATTACCAACTGTGCCAAATCAAATTCAGTATTTTCTAATTCAGTCCTATAAGTCTCAATTTTGGAGATATCGAGGATATCATTAATTAGCACTAGCAGGTTTTTGCCATTCTTAAAAATACGTCCCACTAAATCTTTCTGCTGAGCAGTCAGCAGTTGTTTCTCCTGGCGCAGCAGCAATTGTGAAAAGCCGATAATTGCATTCATCGGAGTTCGCAATTCGTGAGACATTGTTCCCAAAAATTGCGCTTTTAATTTAGCGGCTTCTAGTAGTTGCAAGTTTTGCTGTTGAATGCGCCGTTGTTGATTGTCTAGTTCTGCTTGCTGGCGAAGCAAAAGCTGATTTTGCAACTCCAAAAGCTGTTCTTGCTTTTCGGTAATTTCCATTACCCGCTCGGATTGAAAAGATTGGTTTCTGTAATCATGAGTCATAACTTCATTTATAAATAAGCATTCATCATTAACCCTAGCCGTCATCGGGGCAACCACGGGGGGTTTGCCCCTACAAGAATTACACAAATGATTTAGGATTGCTATATCATAGAAAAGCTGCTAGCTCGATTAATTTTGACTGCCTAAGTGCCTCACAAATTCTTATATTTTAAACTTATCCAATTATCGAGCTGTTTACCTCTATCAAGGGGCGGACAATCGGATAATTAAATTAACGAAAACCTCGACAGTATACCTGTGATGGGACGAATTAGCGAACACATCTAAATAACTGGAAAATTAATTTGCAATAGTGCAACCCAATGAGTATGCTTGAATCAAGATGCGCGATTTACGCTACCATTTGGGAACCCCTGCGAGGAACGAGAACGCGCGTGCGATCGGGATAGCTTCGCTTCACGGGCCAACCAGGTGGCAAGGCACATTCTCAAATCGACTTAACTCAATAGAGTCAATTGGCAAGATCTTAAAACTTCAGCAGGGAATTAGCAAAAAAATGAATAAAATTCGTGTAGCTTTAATAGAAGACCATGACCTAACTAGAGTTGGTATCCGTACAGCTTTACAACAGAGTGACACCATAGAAGTTGTGGGGGATGCGGCTAACGCTACAGAGGGGCTGAAACTGCTTCAGTCTTCCAAGCCTGATGTGGCAATTGTAGACATTGGTTTGCCCGATTTTGACGGCATTGAACTGACTCAGAAGTTCAAAAGTGCGATCGCGCCAAAATCCGATCCAGACACTAAGGTATTAATCCTAACCTTTCAAGACAATGAAGAGGAAGTGCTCGCAGCTTTTGCCGCCGGCGCTGACTCTTACTGTATGAAAGATATCAGTTTCGACCAGTTGTTAAACGTGGTAAAACTAACTCACGAAGGTAACTCTTGGATCGATCCGGCGATCGCACGCATAGTCCTGAAACAAGCTCGTACCAAGGAATCTGCCCCGGAAAACCCTAAATCAGAGGGGAAAAAAGTTACAATTAAAGCTGCTGAACCAGAGTTTACTCACATCATTGAAACTTACCCTTTAACGGGACGAGAATTAGAAGTTTTGGAGCTAATTGTACAGGGTTACAGCAATGCTGCCATTGCCGAAAAACTCTACATTACTGTTGGTACTGTCAAAACTCATGTCCGCAATATTTTGAACAAATTGTGCGCTGATGACCGTACTCAAGCTGCTGTTCTCGCCCTCCGTTCTGGCTTGGTTGGATAACTGTTGACAGTTGACTGTTAACTGTTAGCTGTTGACTGTTCCGGTTGCATTGGAATCGATATGATATAGCAGTCGTCAAGGGGCTTTGATCATAAAATAGACACTTCGACTACGCTCAGTGACCAAAAGTATAGCAGTCGCCAAGGTGCTTTGATCCTCGCTCCCTGATTTGATCATAAAATATTGATCCTCGCTCCCTGATTTGATCATAAAATAGACACTTCGACTACGCTCAGTGACCAAAAGTATAGCCGTCGCCAAGGTGCTTTGATCCTCGCTCAGGGAGCGGAGTCGAAGGGTCGAAGGGTTAAATGAAAATAAATACCTTAACAGCCTTGGCAGTTATTATATCATATCGATTTCGCTCCAACAGTTAACAGTTAACAGTTAACAGTCAACTGTCAACTGTCAACTGTCAACAATTAACAATCAAACCTAATTGCAGTTGGGACTACAAATCAATTTCCATTTTCTATTCTCCATGCACAATTGCGTTATCGCCGCCGCCGATATTGGCTTGCTAAAGAAGTAACCCTGAGCCATATCGCACTGAAGCGAATCTAAAAATTCCAACTGTTCCGCTGTTTCTACTCCCTCAGCAATCACCTTTAGGTTCAACCCTTGTCCCAAGGCGATCGCCATTTTCACAATAGCAGCACCACTGCTGCCATTGATCAAATCAGCCACGAACGATCGATCTATTTTTAAATTGTTTAGTGGTAAGTGTTTGAGAGACCACAAAGAAGAATAACCAGTCCCAAAATCGTCCAGAGAAATCAGAATCCCCATTTGCTGCAACTGCTGCAATACAGACACGGTGAAATTCACGTCTGTCATCGCAATAGTCTCAGTAATTTCTATTTCCAAATACTTCGCATCTAGCCCGGTTTCCGACAAAATTTTAGCGATGGTTTTTACCGTGTTGTTTTGTTGAAACTGACGTGCAGATAAATTGACAGCTACCCGCATCGGTGGGAGTCCCAGTAATTGCCACGCTCGACTTTGCAAGCAAGCAGTTCGCAGCACCCACTCATCAATCTGACAGATTAATCCTGTTTCCTCAGCTAAGGGAATAAATTGATCTGGTGCCATAAACCCGCGTTCGGGATGCTCCCAGCGAACCAGAGCTTCTACGCCAACAATTTTGCCAGTATTTATGTCTATTTGTGGCTGGTAGTGCAGCAAAAATTCAGAATTTTCGAGAGCTCTGTAAAGATGATTTTCTAATGTCAGCCGCTCCGATGCTTTATTGCCGATCGCTCTCGTGTAAAATTGATAATTATTCCGACCTTTCTGTTTCGCTTTGTACATAGCCGCATCGGCGTTTTTCAGCAGAGTTTCGGCATCTTCCCCGTCGTAAGGAGCCAAAGCAATTCCCAAGCTAGCTTTGATATAAAGTTCCTGCTCGTCAAAGCAAAAAGGAGTACATAAACTGTGGAGAATCTGCTGGCAAGTATCAACTGCATCCTGGGCGCAGCTAATATTGTAGAGCAGCAAAGTAAATTCATCTCCACCCCAGCGCGCAATCGAATCCCCTGGACGCAAACAGTTAGTCAAGCGTCCAGCTACACCTTTGAGTAACTGGTCGCCGACAGCATGGCCGAGGGTATCATTAACATTCTTAAAACCGTCCAAATCTAGAAATACGACTGCCAGCATTTCTGTATTTTGGTTGGCGTTAACTACAGCTAGGGACAGTTGTTCATTAAACAGCAATTTGTTGGCCAAACCTGTTAGTTGGTCGTGAGAAGCTTGATGTCGAATCATCGCCTCTACGCGCCTCTGCATTGCTGCCATATATAGGTGAGTCCCCAAAGATTTCGCTAGCTTCAATTCATCGTTGCTCCACTCTCTACCTTGTTGTGTTTTAACTTCTTTCCAAGCTGCAAATGACCTTCGGGGACGGTCGTTTCTGGCTTCTCTATCAAGCTGTCCAGCCCATAAAGTTTCTGTTTCTATTTCATTGCGAAAAACTGTGAGACATCCTATACACTGCTCGCGATATTGCAGTGGCACTGCGAGTATTGACCGAATAGAAACTTCTAGAAAATGTGAAGATAAAGATTTTATTTTAGGTTCTTGAGAAATATCTGAAATAGCATAGGTTTGTGGTATAATGCAATTATAAATTGTCAAGTCAATTTGGTTGTATTTCTCTAAATCTATGGTGAGTAAAAACTCGTCTTTTTTAGGATTAATATCATGCTCAATTGCTGCGATATTTGATTTTCTTAAACCCATTATTTCTTGCCAGAACTGGCTTTTTTCAATTTTTAAATTCTGTGGCTGTTGACCGCAGGTATAAAGTTCGGCAGGCCAATCAAGTCCTTCCGGGGCAATGTACAATCTACCGCCAGAACCTTGCAAAGATTTGACGGTTTGTTCTAGAACTGTTTGCCTAATTTCTGCCAATTCCAGGGGAGAGTGCAGCAAACTGGTAATTTGATTGACAATGGCTTCGTCGCGAGCTTGTTGTCTGGCTTGACTCAGGAGAGCAGATTGGGCGATCGCAATTGAAAGCTGATCCACCAGCAATTGCACAATTTTCAATTCTCGATCGCTAAACCGTTTGGGTTGTGTGTGGTGACAAGCCAACAGCCCCCAAAGCTCGTTGTGATGCAAAATCGGCACCGTCAGGGAAGAATGCACCCCCATAGCCGTCAGATACTCAATGTGACAGGAGTCTACAGCACCATAGCGAATATCTTCAGCAGCTAAAGTTTTGCCTGTTTCTGGACAATCTAATCGATTAATTGTTTGATGATTCAATCCCACATCTATAATCACTCGTTGCCGAGCTTTGATAAACATTTCGCGAGCGCTCTGGGGAATATCACCTGCTGGAAAATGCAAACCCAACAGTGAGGGTAAATTGTTGCCATTAATCGACTCAGCAATTACCTCACCGCTCCCATCAGGTTCAAACCGATAAATTTTTACCCGATCGCTCCCTAACAAATTACGGAGTTCCCTTACCGTTGTCGTCAAAATCTCTTGCAGTTCTAAAGAGTGTCGGATGCGAGTAGTAATTCGGTTGAGTAAATCCTCTTGCTCCAAAGGCGATCTGGACATTTTTATAAATTTTTTACGAGCCATTTTTGTTTGATACTCAAGGCTGATCGGAGGATTTTGCGAGCTTTCGCACTATATTACAGAATACAAGAAACAGAATCAATATTCGTAACATGATAATATAAGCTTGTATTAAATTTAGTCGGTTTATCCGTGATATCACAGAGGTTGTTGATATCTGCAAACAAAAGCAATGGAGAATACAAGCTCATCCTATGTCATAGAATAAGTACAAATACATAAAAACCCTTTTCCTCGGCATTTATGAATTACCCCAACTGGAATCAGGATTCGGAATATTTGTCTGGCAATAGCGATCAACTGTTGCTTAACAAGCGTCCCTTAGTCTTAGCTGTAGACGACAATCAGGACAATTTAGAGCTGCTAGCCCAAATACTTGATTTATTCGGCTGCGAGTGCGTGGGAGCCGTAGATGGTGGCACAGCTCTGACCGCAGCAGCATCCCGACCTCCTGACCTAATTTTGCTCGACATTTGTCTACCAGATATAGACGGTATAGAACTGGTGAGTCGCCTCAAGCAAAACCTACAACTGATAAATATTCCAATTATTGCGATCACAGCCCTGGCAAAAACAGAAGATCGCGATCGCATTCTCCAAGCTGGCTGCGTTGCATACCTTTCCAAACCTTTTGATATCGACCAATTAGAAGCAATGATGCACCAGCATCTCAATTAGTAGCCTAGCGTTCCTGGAAATGCTGCTTTAGCTACAAAAAATGTAGTCAAACGAACCAAAAAGCTTTGGAATGATTATTTATGAAAATACATTGAACTTTTAATAAGTAAATAAGTAGTAATCAAATTTTAATAAAATGTAACTTGAGTAACATTTTTTAAATAATAAAACCAATACGTTAGAAAGATGTTTTTTGATCAGGAAAGAGCAAGAATCAGGATGTATTTATAAAGCAAGTAGAATATCGAAAAGTTCAATGAAATTTTTCGGTGTTCGACTTGGACAAAGCCAAAACTATGGAGTGTTAGATATGCTGAAACAAATGTGTTGGTTGCCCAGATACGGAAGCGGTGGAGAAACAATATTGCACTTACGCACTGAACACCGCCAATCTTGGCGGCCGTATACCGCTTTTCCACAGTATGCCGCATCGGACTACCTAGAACCGGATGGTTCTAAAGGGTGGGCTACCTTTCAAAAGCTGAGAGATCAAGGGTGGAATTTAATCTCGACACAAGAAGGACTACAATCTGGTTTCGGTGAACAAAAAAGTGCTTAGACAACCGAAAATTTCAGGAATATAAAGAAGAGGTAAGATCCTCTTCTTTTTGTTTTTTACCAGTTTAAAAAAATATTTAAGCTTGGATCGACATAACAATTTTTGACACTCCTCGGCCTGAAGGCACGAGGATTCTTAAGATGTTTCCAACTTAATATCCCTATTTCTAGGGTTCCCAGACTCCTTACGTTTGCTCAATCGAGCGCGAGGATATCTTCTGGGCGTTTAGGCGCGAACGCCCGGTTTCGCGGAGTCCCCGCGTACCAAATTTAAAGCTCGATCGCAAATAGTTTTTGCTGCGCCGATATCGGCGTGTTCGTGGTAGCCGCATTCAGTGCAGATGAACTTTTCACCATCTCTATTAGACTTGTCGATGTGACCGCAATTCCGACATTCTTGACTGGAGTATTTGGGGTTAACCTTGATTACAACCTTTCCTTGCTTTGCAGCGAGATACTCGATCTTCAAAATTAAGTCTGCCCAACTTGCATCAGAGATAGAACGGTTTAAACCTCTCTTCCTTGATTGCCCATTTTTCAGAAATCTACCTGTTTTTTCGTCAACCTTCACTCGACATCGGCGCATCATGCCGGAAATGTTCAAGTCCTCTAGAGCAATCGCGTCAACGTTACGTGACACAATTTTATTGGCAACTTTCCATTGGTAAGCTTGGCGCTTATCGCTAATTTTCTGGTGGAAAAGTCCTAATTTTTTAGCAGCTTTTTTGCGGTTTTTACTGCCCTTTGCTTTTCGACTAACCCGTCTCTGCCTAATTTTTAGAGTGCGCTTAGCTTTTTTAGTGGTTGAAAACTTGGGATTTTCAATTTGAGATCCATCTGATAGATGGACTAATTTGGTAATTCCCATATCGCAGCCAATTACTTTGATGACATCTCTGAGAGGTTTTCTCGTAGGGTCGGAGACAGATTTGTCCTCAATACGGACGGATATGTACCAGCCATTCTGTCGCCTCTTTACCGCGCAAGCTTTAATAGTAAAGCCATTAGGAATTGGGCGCGAGCTGTAAAAACGCATCCAACCTAACTTGGGTAAGTAGATTTTACTACCCTGTATTTTTACTCCCATCACGAATGTAAAGGAAGTGAAATTGCTGCGGTTTTTGAATTTAGGAAAGCCACGCCCGTCGAAGAAATTCTTGTAGGCAGTGTCCAGTCGTTTGACGTTTTGCTGTAGAACTGTCGAGTCTATCCCGGCAAACCAGGGTCTAGCTGCTTTCAATTCAGGCAAAGCGGTAATTTGAATGTCGCCTGGGTTGCGCCGAGGGTTTTTAATTTTCCCGTCTTTATTTGTTTTGCCTATTTTCCAAGGTTCCCCAGTGGCACCATTCTTGCTAACACAACTGGTCAATGGACAGGCTTCACTTTGCGTCCTGATCTGGCAATAGTTTCCTTGAATGAACTGTTGACTATATTGAGTGATTCTGTCGTTGAGGCACCAATTGTAATGGCTTCGCAACATATCCACCCAATTGGATATTCTTAATTCTTGTGTTTGATTTGGACGTAACTTGTAGACATAGTTTGTTAACAAGTTAAACTCCTCCTTTTTGAGCTACTATCAATGTACAGTAAAACACTGTTATATCTAATTTTTTTTACATATCTTTATGAGAAAGATTCAATGTTTTTACTTTTGCTAAAAAAGCCGTCCTATAAGGACGGGGTTTTAGACCCATTTTTTATGATAATTATTCCGATCCAACCGGATTTGATATAATACCAATGAGCATTATTCCTTCTTCCTTCTTCCTTCTTCCTTCTACTTACTAATTACGATGTCTTTGAAATTTATTAAGATTCCATCAACAACCGATCGCAAACCAGTCGCTTTGATTGTCTGTTTGCACGGATGGGGAGCCAATGCTCGCGATTTGACCTCTTTGGCGCCCGCCTTCAATTTACCAGATTATCAGTTTGTGTTTCCCGATGCCCCATTTCCCCATCCTCAAGTACCGGGGGGCAAAATGTGGTATGACCTCCAAGGTAATGACTCGAAGGGATTGCTAGAAAGTCGGCAATTAGTGCAGGAATTTTTGTTGTCCTTAGAAAGCAGCACTGGTGTGCCTTTGTCTAGGACAATTTTAGGGGGCTTTTCTCAAGGTGGAGCGATGACTCTGGATGTGGGATTAACTTTGCCTCTGGGAGGTTTAATTTGTTTGAGCGGTTATTTACACTCGATGTCACCAGTTGCTGGTAGTGTTTTGCCACCAGTTTTGATCGTACATGGTACTCAAGATAGTGTTGTCCCGGTGAGTGCGGCAGTCCGCGCGCGTGATAGTTTCACTGCTTGGGGAGCATCAGTGCAGTATCATGAATTTCCGATGGGACACGAGATTCAACCGGAAGTTGTAGATCTAATGCGAAGTTTTGTTGTAGAAACTGTGTCGAAATCTGATTAAAGGTTTAGGATATAGTGTGGCGGAAGTCTAGGGCAGGGGCAAAAAATGAAAACTTTAACTAAAGCATCAGCATCGCGCGATATTGCTGTACTTACTTCGGAGGATGTGGCAGAATTGGCCGATCGCCTGGAAGTAGACGATTACACAGATCCTTTTGAGGGATTGAATGATTGGCATTTATTGCGATCGCTCGCGTTTCAGCGTCCAGAGATGGTAGAGCCTTATCTTCACCTTCTGGACATGGAAGCCTACGACGAAGCATAGCCTGGAAAATAGCCAAAATTTCAGCAAATTTTAGGAGAAAGATTTATTATCCCCGTAGGGACACGGCAGTGCCCATAGGTGTCAACTTAAGGTAGAACCAATAGTCCGACAGGGGTTGAAACCCCTGTCTCATAGCGAAAGTCCTCTCAAAGAGGACTGAAGAATTAGTTGATATGTATTGGTTTCAGGCAAATCTTTAGTCGGTTTCAACCGACTTTAGCTATTAGACAGGGGTTTCAACCCCTGGCGGATTTGCGGGCCCACAGACAGACTTGGCAGGCTTTCAGGCTTAAGTTGACACCAATGGGCAGTGCCGTGCCCCTACAATAACTCACTTTTCTCCTAATTTTTTTATTCAAAACAAATGAATGGCAGACGAGTTTTAATTGGCGTTAGTGGTGGGATTGCGGCTTATAAAGTTTGTGAAGTAGTTTCAACTTTAGCTCAGGCTGGAGTTGAAGTAAGGGCGATTCTGACTGATGCGGCGGGGGAGTTTGTGACTCCTTTGACTTTTGCTACTCTCTGTCGCCTGGGTGCTTTTACTGACAAAGATTTCTGGGAACCAAGTCATGGCCGCCCTCTGCATATTCTATTGGGAGAATGGGCGGAAGTTTTTGTGATTGCTCCTCTGACGGCGAATACTTTGGCTAAGTTGGCTGGGGGTTTTGCTGATAATTTACTGACAAATACGGTGTTGGCTTCTCAGTGCCCAATTCTGTTGGCACCGGCGATGAATACGGATATGTGGGAACAGTCGGCGGTGCAGCGAAATTGGCGAGAAGTATTGACAGATGGGCGATATCATGCTATGTCGCCTGGGTCGGGAATGCTGGCTTGCGATCGCGTGGGTGCGGGCCGGATGGCTGAACCGAGTGATATTTTGGCGCTGATAGAGTCGTTGTTGTATACGAAGGGCGATCGAGATTTAGCTGGAAAACGGGTGTTAATCAGTGCGGGAGGAACGCGGGAATACTTCGATCCTGTGCGGTTTATCGGCAATCCTTCGAGTGGCAAAATGGGAATTGCTTTGGCGCGGGCGGCATTGCATCGAGGTGCGATCGTCACTTTGGTACATAGTATCATCGGTGAAGTGTCGTTGTCTGGTGTTAGCTCGATCGCCCTGACGAGTGCAGCCGAAATGCGACAGGCGATGCTGGAATGTTTTCACCATGCAGATTTGACGGTGATGGCTGCGGCGGTAGCGGATGTGAAACCGACTGATTATCATAGTCAGAAATTGCCGAAGCGATCGCTCCCCGATGCTTTAGAGTTGACACAGGTACCGGATATTTTGGCCGAGTTGGGAAACTTGAAACAGTCGCATCAAAAACTGATCGGGTTTGCAGCACAAACTGGCGATATTGTCAAGCCAGCTCTGGAGAAATTGCGATCGAAGAAACTGGATGTAATTGCGGCAAATGCGATCGACAAAATAGGTTCAGGTTTCAGCAGTGATACCAATCAAGCAGTATTGATTAATGCCGCAGGAAAGCAAGTAGAAATCCCATCTTGCAGTAAATTAGAAATGGCTCATCGATTGTTTGATTTTGCGATGGAAGGGTGAATATGCGACTTATTCATTAACTTGCATTAGCTGGTTCCGGGGATAATTGTGATTCCTCAATCTGCGTTAATTCCGAGTCCGGGCGCAACTCACTATCTTCCACAATAATTCCTAGTTTAAATCCTAATGCTTCGAGCAATTCTACAAAACTGTAAATTTCCAAACCTGCACTTGCTGTCAGCATTTGGTCAAGCTTTTCGTGATGGTCTTTTGCCGAATCAGAAAGAGCATTCATCCTGATTCGAGCCTCAATGACATTTCTGATGGCATTTCTCAGGAGTGCGGGTTCAGGGTCTTTTTCTTCCAAAATAGCCCCGATGTAACCAGCAGCTTCTTCAGCCTCTTTGAGAGATTCAATTAGATACTCGCGGTAGCTATGACTTGTCGGTGCTTTCACGTCTTTCATAATCTTTCCAGTATGCTATGGCTTGTCGAATATCTTGTTCTTGAGTGCTTTTATCTCCGGCTACCAGGATGACCACTACTGTCAACCCAACTTGTCCGAAGTAGACGCGGTAGCCTGGGCCATAATTAATTCTGAGCTCAAAAACTCCTTCTCCTACTGACTTGATATCTCCGAGATTACCTTGTTGAACTCGGTCAAGCCTAGACTTGATTCTAACTCTGACATTCCGATCGCGGACGGAATCAAGCCACTCGTCGAAAGGAAATTTGCCATCTGATGTACCGTAACTTGTAATTTCCCTCGGTTGTACTTCCATGATTTTATCGCACTTGCTCGGCAATTTCTATCATAGGGCGATCGGGAGTATATTCAGGGCGCAACTCACTATCTTCCACAGTAATTCCTAGTTTAAATCCTAATGCTTCGAGCAATTCTACAAAACTGTAAATTTCCAAACCTGCACTTGCTGTCAGCATTTGGTCAAGCTTTTCATGATGCTGCTTAGCCGAAGCAGAAAGAGCATTCATCCTGATTCGAGCCTCAATTACCTTTCTAATTGCATTTCTAAGCAGTTCAGGTTCAGGATCTTTTTCTTCTAAGATAGCGCCGATAAAGTCACCAGCGTGTTCTGTATCTTTGAGAGATTCAATTAAGGACTCGCGGTAGCTATCGCTGCTAGGCATTTTCATTTCTTTCATAGTCGGCCGAATACTCCTTCGCTTTGAGAATATCTTGTTCTTGGGTACTTTTATCCCCACTACAGAGGAGAAGCACAATTGTCGCTCCTATTTGTCTAAAATAAATCCGGTAGCCAGGGCCGTAGTTAATCCTGAGTTCACAGACACCATCTCCGACTGACTTATAAACTCCGAAATTGCCTAGACTAACTCGCTCAAGCCTTGCATCAACCTTAACTTGGGCTTTGCCATCTCGTAGGCCATAGTACCACTCTAAGAAAGGAATCCTGCCATCGGGTCGGATGTAACGTCGAATTTCCTTGGGTTGTACTTCCATGATTTTATCGTATTTGTTCGGCAATTTCTATCCTAGGGCGATCGGCAGTACATTCAAACGAAATATCTTCCACAGTAATTCCTAGTTTAAATCCTAATTTCTATCCTAGGGCGATCGGCACTGCATTAAGTAGGCAAATCATACTTAAGACAGAGGCATTCGATTGACAAAATAGTAAACCTTATTTTAGGAAACCAAGTTTAAATCAAACAGGGTATTGCTAAATGAATTTAAAGTCGATCGCACAAACCAATCTACTATTCGGCAGTCTGATAATTAGCCTCGGATTGCCAGCACTTCCAGCAGCAGCGGCATCAGTTACCGATGCCCAAGTCTCCGCACTCGTAGAAGCACTGCGACAAGCGGCGCCACCACAATTTGAAGCTGATGCAACAAAAGCCAAATCAATTGTTACCTGTATCGTGGGCGATTTGCTACGCGATGAATACAAAGCTAGTGGTAACAATGAAACAGCCGCTATCCGCCGCGCCGCTTGTTGGTGGATGACAGGAGAATCCGCAGCTTGCAAAACTGGTGCAACTGCTACTTTTGCCGACAAAGTTGTCAGCGTTTATCAACAGCAGCAGCCGAAAAAGTAAGGTTTGTGCTGCGGGATATCGATTTTTTTGACCGCAGACAGGGACAGATTAACGCAGATTAACGCAGATGAATTGCGATTTTTAGCAGAGGTGTAACCAATCCTATCGAGCCATCGGATGTAGGTTTTGGGCTGTGTAGCCTTCGGGCAAGTTACGACCGAACTGTTCGATAGAGCAATGTAGGCCGCGCCAGTATTCAACTTAAATCTTGTACCCATCAAGAACTCAAGGAGAACCCGACAGGGTTCTCTTTGAGTTTATAGATGAGTAAATTTTCCTTTCCTTGATATGATTTTAGCTTCCAGTTTTGAAGCAATTTCTGGTTTGATGGAAAACACGTCATTATTCCCGCGTCCAGTTATCAGGCGACTAACTGTAAAAGCTAAAATATCAGCTAATTGGATAAAATAAGAACTGTGGGAATCACGAAAAACTACATCTTCAACGATGCCACATTCTGGATATTCAGACTGGATATCGAATTTCCGAAACCGCTCTCTGACCATTGTTCTAATATTTTTCTCTTGAGATGGATTGCGATCGAAATAGATTAGCCCATTCTGGGATTGTTTAGTGGCGCGAGATTTATCGTGGAGATAGTTCTCATAGACTGACAAAAATTCTCTCCATATTTCTTCGCTAAAAAGCTTCACAGATTTTTTATTTAATTGATTGTAACGATTTCTGAATTCATTTTTTGATCTGACAGTAGCGAATAGTTGAATTGGTGAGTCGCAAAGGATATTCACGATGCCTATGTAAATATCCTCCATATCGACTGGATTTGCCAATGAATTAAAAAAAGCTCCTCTGTGAGCAAAGAGGTCGGAGCCTTTTAATTCCTGAATTTTCAAGCCGTATCTTTGAGAAATTGATTGTCTAAAGTTTAGCATTATCCAAAACAATTCTTTGAGATAACTGGTCTCAATAGCTACTCCAGCCAGTATGTAAAAATCAGTGCTTCCCTCCACCAAACCGTTATCGCCAGATTCATCCATGTATAAAAACTCCATAACTTTATTCCAAAAAGAAAGAACTCCAGCGGTTACTCGGAATCTTACCACTTTTCCGCCTGACTTCTCATCAACTTTTGTACACTGACTAAAGCTCGATTTAACTCATAATTTTTTCTTTCTGAATTTTGCAAAAAAGCTTGTTGTTCTTCCTCAATCATCAATACATCCTGCCGCACCAAACCATCCAATAACTTTTGAGCCGCACCGAAACAAATATCTTTAATAAACTTGCGAAACCACACAGGCAATTTGTGTAGCCGCCAAAACGCATTCAATGAGGTAAAATGAATTAAATAAGCACGAGTTGCTGTCTCGCTGACCGGACAAACCAAACAGTAAATCTTAAAGTCATTGCCCAATGTTGAAACCCAGTGTGGGTAAACATAACTTACCTCCAAAGGTTCCGGGTGCAGTTGTCGCAAAGATTTAAAAAATAATTGAGAAATTGACCAAATTTTATCTATTTTGTAATAGCTTTCTGCTTGGTAAAGAGCCGTTACCTGATGCTCATCTTCCTCTAAAGTATCTAGCACAGGATTTGCCCAAGCTTGCCAATCATCGTGCAAGTGTCCGTGGTACATATCCATTAAATTTTCAATCAAAAATGAATGGTTTGCCTGACAGTCAATCACTGCAACTGTGGCAATATAATTGAGATGTTCCCACTCTGGTAAACTCAATAAATTAATCTGTTCGGCTTTCGTTTCGTCGCCGGGAAATATCCAGATAAAACCAGATTGTTCTTTGACTGGAAAGGAACGAATTTTGCAGTTAGGTAGCTTTTGATTGTCTGCTAAATAATCTACTTCTGCACATTCTCCCCTGGCATTCATTCGCCATCCGTGATATGCACATTCGATCAGGTCGCCTTTAACTTTTCCGTGACTAAGTTTAACTTGCCGGTGTGGACATCTGTCTTCTAAAGCGTTGATTTTGCCTGTACTATCGCGGAATAGCACGATCGCACTATGCCAAATTATTACAGGTAATGGCTCAGTCTGTACCTCTGTACTGCGGGCGACAGTGTACCATTGATTGAGGTTAATACCCAACTGTCGAATGTGAGTTTTTTCGGTGCTTTGAGATGGAGATTTTGCGGAAATATTTTTCATTGAATTTTTTGGCAAAAATAATGAGTTTTGAGTTAACTATAACTGATTAGTTAGTAACTCAAAACTCATTATTTTTCAAGTAGAGATGCACCCGAAAACTGTTATCTTATAATTATCTACTCTGATTGTGATGCCGATCGCAATTTTAAAAATTAACCACTGGTCTGAAATAGCTCAAATCTCAAAAACATCAAACTAGCTAACGCACGAATTCACTCAATCTACAAGTTTTACCCAGCCGCGCCGGACATTATACAGCAGTCTGTTGATGATGGCATACTCATCTTCATTCAATGTTCTTTCTAAGAGCGCAGATCTAAGCTGTCTCCGATCGCGGCGAGTCACCACGCTGGAGAACATGACCTGACCAAATAACTCTTCGAGTGTCATTTGGGAGACTGACATGGTGTTGAAACTCTTAATTGATTGGAACATCTCGAATTCTCCTAAACAGGGCATATTCCTAGTATCGTTGGTTCTTTAAGGTATTTAGGCGATCGAGGACATTGACAATGTGTGATTTTTTTGCTAGGAATCTGTGACCGAGATATTGAGGATAAGTGACTAAGATTGGTATCAGCCTGTGATCTTAGTCACTTTTTTGCAGGAAACAGGCAGAAAGCAATGGGGGCGATCGCACATCCGAGAACAATCACAACCAGCCTCAAAAGCTCTCTATCCCTGATTTTTCGACACTTTTAATCTTGTTGCTGCTAATCGAGACATCGATCGATCGTCGCCACAACCGACTCGGCCAACTCTTTGAGCGCGTAACCTCCCTCCAAACCAAAGGCAATGCGGCGGGTAATTTGCAGGCAATATCCCGTGAAAGTACCATAATCTGAGGGCATCAGACTCATACTCGCCAACGGATCGGCAGCATTAGCGTCATAGCCGGCGCTGACAATCAACAAATCTGGTTCAAACTTGGACAAAAACGGTACAACTTGAGATTCAAAAGCTTTCAGATATTCCGCAACTCCACCGCCGGGAGACAAGGGAATGTTCAGCACATTGTTGTAAGCCCCGCACTCATCAGCATCTCCGGTTCCTGGATAGCACGGAGATTGATGCAGGGAACAGTAGGCAATTTGTCGGCAGTTTTCCACCACAGATTGAGTGCCGTTACCGTGGTGCACGTCCCAGTCGAGGATGGCGACACGGTTAATTCCCGGCTGTTCCAGGGCATAAATCGCCGCGATCGCAGCATTGGAAAACAAGCAAAATCCCATCGCCCGATCGCGCTCAGCATGATGTCCAGGTGGTCTCGCCAGCACAAAAGCCGGTTCGCTAGAGGCTAAAACTCGATCGACTCCATCCAGCCAAGCACTCGCAGCTAGTAGCGCGACATCGTAACTTTCCGCAGAAATTGGCGTGTCACCGTCGAGGTAGCCACCCCCCCGCTGTGCCAAATGTTCGACTTCCTTGATGTATCTTGGCGCGTGAACTTTTGTGATAGCAGACAACAGTTCCTGCTCGCGCCCGACTACTGGGGTGGGAAGTTGCCATTCAAGGCGATCGGCCCAGGGAGCAGCTAAGAGAGCATTCGCGATCGTCGTTAAACGTTCTGGTCGCTCTGGGTGAAGCATTCCAGTCTTGTGCAGCAAAAAATCATCGGAATAAATGACGGGTAGCATCAGCAGATTTTAGATTTTATATTTTCGATTTTAGATGGTCGATCGATTTTGGATTTTCGATTTTGGATTTTCGATTGAAGAGTTGGATAATTCAAGCACCGACTTTATTTTTTCATAGGCCCGTAAGAATTCCTTCAATGGCTTCAGATCTCTGCATAAAACAAACTTTCTAGCTTTGGTTAACCGATCGCAAAATGAGTACAGACTAAATCATCAATTGTCCTTGTTTAGACACTTAATTTTTCTGGCTACTTTCCCTTACTCTCAAAGGCAAATTGTGATATAATTCAGGAGTAATTTGCAATATTTGGCAACTCTACTGAACTCAAATCGATTTTATCGTATTTTTGGGGTTTATAGCGGTCAAATTTAAAGTTTTAACGGAGTTTTTCAACCTATGAGTATCTCTGAGTCGCGGATAATCCCGACGGATCTGGGTAATGAGATGTCCCGATCGTACTTGGAATACGCCATGAGCGTAATTGTCGGTCGGGCACTACCAGATGCTAGGGACGGTCTCAAGCCCGTTCACCGACGCATTCTCTACGCCATGAACGAATTGGGCTTGACACCCGATCGACCCTTCCGCAAATGCGCCCGTGTCGTGGGGGAGGTGCTGGGTAAGTATCACCCCCACGGAGACACCGCAGTTTACGACGCCTTGGTGCGGATGGCTCAAGATTTCTCCATGCGAGAACGCCTAATCAACGGTCACGGTAATTTCGGATCGGTAGACAACGACCCCGCAGCAGCCATGCGGTACACCGAATGTCGCCTCACCTCGCTGACTTACGACGCCATGTTGCGCGACATCGACTGCGAAACAGTTGATTTCGGCGACAACTTCGACGGTTCCCAGCAAGAACCCCTGGTACTCCCAGCTCGGATTCCCCAAATTTTGCTCAACGGTTCATCAGGAATCGCAGTGGGAATGGCCACCAACATTCCACCCCACAATTTAGGCGAAGTAATTGACGGTTTTGTCGCCCTGATTCACAATCCAGAAATTACCGACCTGGAATTGATGCAATATATCCCCGGCCCGGACTTCCCCACCGGCGGGCAAATCTTAGGAAAAGCCACCATTCGGGAAGCCTACACCACCGGCCGCGGCTCAATTACAATGCGGGGAGTCGCCAGCATTGAAACCATCGAACACGTCGGCCGCCCAGACAAAGAAGCAATTATTATCACCGAACTGCCTTACCAAACAAACAAGGCAGCATTAATTGAGAAAATTGCCGAACTGGTAAACGACAAAAGATTAGAGGGAATTTCCGATCTGCGTGACGAAAGCGACAGAAACGGAATGCGGATTGTCATCGAACTCAAACGCGATGCCTATCCGCGCGTAGTCCTCAATAACCTCTACAAACAAACACCACTCCAATCCAACTTTGGAGCCAATATGTTAGCGCTAGTAAATGGGGAACCCCAGCTACTCTCGCTCTCTCAATTCCTGAATGTCTTCCTAGATTTCCGCATTGAGACAATTACTCGCAGGACTCAATACGAACTCCGCAAAGCAGAAGAACGCGACCATCTCCTGCAAGGCTTGTTAATTGCACTGGACAATTTAGATGGAATTATCCAGCTAATTCGTCGCGCTCCTGATAGCGCAGCAGCCAAACAAGAATTGATTGATACATACGGTCTTTCCGATCAGCAATCGGACGCAATTTTGCAAATGCAACTGCGGCGTTTGACAGCCTTGGAAGCGCAAAAGATTCAACAAGAACACGAAGAATTACGCATTAAGATTGCTGACTTGGAAGATATTCTAGCCCGCCGGGAACGGATTCTAGAAATCGCCGAAGTTGAAGCACTTGAAATCAAAACCAAAATAGCCACTCCCAGGCGCACAGTCATCGAACACGCCGAAGGAGAAATCGACGAAAGAGATTTGATTGCTAACGAACAAGCAATCATTTTGATTACCGAGCAAGGCTACATCAAGCGGATGCCCGTCAGCACTTTCGAGGCCCAAAGTCGCGCTACTCGTGGCAAAGCAGGCACGAAAATGAAGGAAGATGACGGAGTAGAACATTTCCTTTCTTGTTGCGATCATGACACCGTTTTGTTCTTTAGCAACAGAGGCGTAGTTTACTCAGTCAAAGCTTATCAAATCCCAGTCAGTTCTCGGACAGCGCGTGGAATGCCTGTGTTGCAAATGTTGCCGATTCCAATGGAAGAAAAAATCACTTCTATGGTATCTGTAACAGAATTCAGTACCGAAGAATACTTGGTTATGCTAACTCGCAGTGGTTACATCAAGAAAACGGCACTTTCAGCTTTTGGCAACATTCGCACCAATGGTTTAATCGCTATTTCTCTAGAAGAAGGCGACCAACTGCGGTGGGTGCGGAGAGCAAAAGTTGGCGACAGTATTATCATCGGAACTAGCCAAGGTATGGCAATTCATTTCCGTACCAATCACGAACAGTTGCGCCCCACTGGCCGGGCGACGCGGGGTGTCAAATCAATGAAATTGCGATCGGGCGATGAATTGATCAGCATGGACATTTTGCCAAGTTCAATTGTTGCCGAAATTGCCGAATTGGAAACGGGCGACTCAGAACTTGATGGGGCAGATATTGCTCTATTAGAAACTGGCGACTCGGAATTTGAGTCAGCAGAAATTGCTGAATTGGAAACTGATGAATCGGAAATTGAAGAAGAAGAATTAGAACTGGAAGCTGAGGAAATAGAAGGCGAAGATGCCGAAGAAATTACTACAGCTAGCAGCGAAGTTCCTTCGGTTTTGGTAATCACAACCAATGGTTATGGGAAGCGGGTTCCAGTTTCTCAATTCCGCCTACAGAGACGTGCTGGGAAGGGCTTGACTGCTACTAAATTCAAGTCTAAAAAGGCTAAGGATCAGGTGGCTGCGTTGCGGATTGTTAACGACAGCGACGAGTTGATGATTATTACCAACCGAGGTATTATTATCCGTCAAGCGGTGAGTGCAATTTCGACGCAATCCCGGACTGCAACTGGGGTGCGGGTGCAGCGGTTGGATGAGGATGATTCGATCGTAGCTGTGGCTTTAGTGCCGCCTGCGGGTGAAGAGTCGATCGAAGATGCGGAATCTGAGGAAGCGACAGAAGAGTAAAGGTTCATGATTTGTAGGGTGCGCTGCGGCGCACCTTTACATCGCCTTTTACAAATGTTGCCACGCTTCATCTTCCTCCGCTCTCAACCAGTCTTTTTGCAGGGAAGATTCACTTAAAATGCTATTCTCTAGCTGGTCTTTTTGATATTTAATTTTGAGAAATAGCAGAAAATCCCAAACCTCTTCTAATATGAATTCGGGAATATTTTCCATTTCTTGGATGAGTAGTTCTTTAGCACTCATTGCATTTACCTCTCATAAAAACCAGACAGGAATTGATCGAAAATAATCTCTATCATATCAAATCCGTTAGCATCGGAATTATTAATCTCTCTCTTATCTTCCTTCGCGTCCTTCGCGCCTTCGCGGTTAAATCATTCCGATACAACCGGAATTGATATCAGCTACTATCATACATAGTGACAAGTAAAAAATCAATCATCTATCATCAAAAGCCTTCAGTCAAAAGTCAAATATAATTTTCAGTGAGGTAACAATGAGTCAAATACAAACAAAAATCCTAACTGATACCTGGGTTACAGTAACTTGGGATGAATATATAGAAATCATTAAACAGCCGGAATACGAACAAGCAAAATGTTATTATTATAACGGACAACTGAGGATTGAAATGGCAGCAGTAGGGCCGAATCATGCTGATGACAATGGAATCATCATCATCTTAACCAATCTGTTTGGGATTGCTAAAGGTATAAAAATGAGGCTACTGGTTAACTGTAGCTACCGCAAAACGGGTGTAAGAGACGCTCAACCAGACGCTTCTTACTACATCGGAGAACGGGTAGAATCTACACCTCGTGGAAGTTCCATAGTGAATTTGGATAGCGCCATTGCACCAGATTTAGCGATCGAGATTGCCGATAGTTCTCTGTTGGACGACTTGGGAACCAAAAGAATGCTTTATGAAGAATTAGGAGTGTCTGAATATTGGGTAGTAGACGTACAAAAAGCCCAAATTATTGCTTTTAAAATAATTGCTAACCGGGGAAGTGAACGTTTGACAGAATCTGAAGTTTTACCGGGGCTAAAATTTGCTTTGCTGGAGGAAGGTTTGCGCCGAAGCCGGGAGACGGATCATACGGAGGTAGGTAGCTGGTTTTTAGAGGAAGTTAGGCAATGAAAATATGAATAGGTTTGTAGTGATGACTTCAGTCCTCAGTGTTAGTTTAGCCCTCACAGCGATCGCAATTTCACCAACAACTGCAAAAATTCCTGGCGATTCAATCGCCCCTAAATCCATAGCACAAATTACTGAAAATAGCAAGCTAAAACCCTTGATCGAAACCGAAATTTCCCAGCGCTTGCAAGCTTTACCGAATTGGACTAGAGATGGTAAAACTATTAAATACACCCACGAGTTTGAAAATTTTGTCCAGGCTGTCAGTTTTGTAAATTGCCTGATTTCGCCCTCAGAAAAAGCCGGCCACCATCCCGATATTGCGATCGCCTACAACCGCGTTACAATTAGTCTCACAACTCACGATGCAGGGGGCTTGACAAAACAAGATTTTGAGCTAGCCGAGACTATCTCTAAATTAGTCAGCGAGTGGATGCCAGGAAATGTTTGTTTAGTAGTGGAAGGTTCTGGATGACAACTTTACTGCACAAAACCGCAAAATGTCAAGTAAAAAGGCAGTTTCTAGTTTTATCAGTTTGCTTTTTCTTCGGGCAGACTACTGCTTTTGGGCAATCAATTACTCCCGCAACTGACGGCACCGGGACTGTCGTCAACCCTCAAGGCAATCGCATTGATATCAGCGGCGGCAAACTGTCGGGAGATGGAGTTAATCTTTTCCACAGTTTTCAGCAATTCGGATTAACTGAAAGTCAAACTGCTAACTTTCTATCTAATCCGGCTATCCAAAATATTTTAGGGCGAATAGTCGGCGGAGATGCTTCCGTAATTAATGGTTTGATTCAAGTGACTGGCGGCAATTCTAATTTATTTTTGATGAATCCTGCTGGTATTATTTTTGGTGCTAATGCTCAGCTAAATGTGCCTGCATCCTTTACTGCGACTACTGCTAATAGCATTGGTTTTGGTGATAGTTCGTTTAATGCGATCGGCTCTAATAATTATACCACTTTGCTAGGAACGCCAAGCAATTTTAATTTTTCGGCAATTGAGCCGTCAAGTATTGTTAATCGTGGAAATTTGGCAGTTAATCCGGGGGGGAGTTTAACTTTACTCGGTGGGAATGTCATAAATATAGGTCAAATTTCAGCACCTGGAGGTCAAATTAACATTGTTCCTGTACCTGGAAAAAGTGTGGTTCGGATCAGTCAACCGGGACATTTGCTGAGTTTAGAAGTAAGTGGTGAGATATTGAATTCCGAGACTCAGCTTGGAAAAGATCAGAATGGGAAATCGGCTGCAAGTCTGCCTGAATTGCTGACAGGTAGAGGTGACAGAGCTAATGCCACAGGTGTTACTATCAATAGTGATGGCACTGTAGAGTTAACTGATTCTACTATCAGAAATGTTCCCGGAATTGGTTTGCCCGAAAATAACCGCGAAGCCTTTAAAATTCCGATCAATCCGCTGAATATGGGGAATATAAATTTGCCTCCTAATGGTAGTAATGTGGGAATTGCGCGAGTTGTGGGCGATCGCATTTTTGTCAATCCCAACATCAATCCTTCTGGTAATCCCTTGCCTCCAAATTTGGCTGGCGGGAATACAATCCTGAAAGTTAACAATCTTCCGCCACCCGGAGCACCTCCCCAAGTTGCCTTGTTTAACGATATTAACCGCGACTCTAATATTAATAGACCAATTAATCTTAACAGTCCGCCACCTCCACCTGCTAATAATATGCAGTTATTTTCTGCTCCCGGAATTGGGGGAAATCCCTCGCTACCAAAACCGGGCAATACCACTATGCCACCTCTTGGCCCAAGAGGCAATATTCCGGGCGGTAAAGTGAATATTCCCATCAGGGGGGCGAATCCTCCTGGTAACTTTGCTGCTATTTCTAACATCAATTACTTATTATCTGTCGAGCAAAACCGTGCCGATCGATATTCTGCTTATTTTGGCGAGAGTTTAACCAATCAACCAATGGCGGCCGAAAATATCCGGGAAACTTTGGGGAAAATTTCGTCTCAAACAGGAAAGCGATCGGCAATTATTTATATTAACTTATTTTCGGATCGATTAGAACTTTTACTATTCACACCAGATGGTTCGGCGATTAGAAAAACAGTATCAGAAGCCGATCGCACAACCGTGCTAAAATTAGCAAAAGAATTCAGACAAGAAATCTCCAATCCTCGGAAGCGGAACACCAACAGCTACAAAGAGTCGGCTCAGAAACTGTACGATCGCCTAATTGCACCTTTAGAAGCTGATTTGCAGGCTCAAGGCATCAATACGCTGCTGTTTTCGCTGGATACAGGTTTGCGAAGTCTTCCTTTAGCAGCGCTTTACGACGGGAAACAGTTCCTAGTAGAAAAATATTCTCTCAGTCAGATTCCCACAATTTCCCTCACTGATACTCGCTATCAATCGCTGCAAAATGCCTCTGTTTTGGCAATGGGAGCCGCCCAATTTACTAAGCTATCTCCCCTGCCTGCCGTACCTATGGAACTAGCAAATATTGCAGAGTTGTGGCCTGGTAAATCTTTTTTAAACGAGCAATTTACCCTAAAAAATCTTCTATCTCAACGGAATCAAAAGCCTTATCAAATTATTCATTTAGCAACTCATGGTGAATTTCAACCCGGTACAGCCAGCGACTCTTTTATTCAACTTTGGGACTCGAAGTTGCAATTAAATCAACTCCGGCAGTTAGGATGGAATAATCCACCAGTGGAGTTATTGGTGCTTTCTGCTTGTCGCACAGCCTTGGGAGACGAAGAAACTGAATTGGGTTTTGCTGGTTTGGCATTTCAAGCGGGAGTTAAGTCAGCTTTGGCGAGTTTATGGTATGTTTCAGATGAAGGTACTTTGGCATTGATGAGTGAGTTTTATCAGCAATTGAAAACAGCCCCGATTAAAGCCGAAGCCCTGAGACAAGCACAGATTGCTATGCTTAAGGGTGATGTCCGCATTGAGCAGGGGGTATTGCGGGGATTGTCTGCTGTGTCTTTTGCCCAGGGGACTAGGAGTGGTACGCAACTTCCTGGTGAATTGGCAAATATGGGCGATCGCAATCTTGCTCATCCCTATTATTGGGCTGCTTTCACAATGATTGGTAGTCCTTGGTAAATGTGATTAGTTATTGGTTATTAGTTATTGGTTGTTGGTTATTGGTTATGAGTCTTCTTCCTTTTTCCTTCTAGTTATCTGTTTTGGTAATAATCAAAGTGGCGATATTTAACAAACAAAAATTTGAAAAAAACGCGGTTCAGATTCCTAAGAATTTAGGATGGGCGATCGCACTTTTGAGCGGTATTTTGATGGCATTGACAACTGCACCAGTTAATGCTTGGCTGTTGGCTTGGGTCGCTTTAGTTCCCCTGTGGGTTTTGGTTGTCAGTTATGAACAGCCAAAACAAGAAGTAAAAAGACAAAAAGTCTTCTTTCTTCCCTCTTCCTTCTTCCGTCTTCCTTTATTCTGGGGTATTGGCTATCACGGATTAGCTTTATCTTGGATTATGGGAATTCACCCGATGACTTGGTTGGGGGTTCCTTGGTGGCCGAGTTTGGCGATCGCACTTTTTTGTTGGGCCTTCATCACTCTCTGGGGTGCCGGATTAGTCGCTGTTTGGGCGTGGCTATTTGTAATTGCTTGTCGCACCTTGACAGATTCTGGACAGGCAAGATGCCTGTCCCACAAAATGAGTGGCACTGGCATCTTGCCTGTGATTTCCAAAAACAGTGGCACTGGCATCTTGCCTGTGATTTCCAAAAACAGTGGCACTGGCATCTTGCCTGTGATTAACAGTGGCACTGGCATCTTGCCTGTGATTTCTAAAATTAGTGGCACTGGCATCTTGCCTGTGATTCGGGTTTTAATTGGTACAGCTTTGTGGTGTGCTTTAGAAAGTTTTTGGAGTCAAGGTTCGCTGTGGTGGACATCATTATCATACACCCAAAGCCCGCACAATTTAGCAATTTTGCACCTCGGTCAACTCTCCGGGCCGAGTGCCGTAACAGCGGCAATTGTCGCAGTAAATGGTTTAATTGCAGAAGCTTTTATTGAAGGAAGAAGTTCGGCAACGGATTCTGTAACGGATGTAACGGATGGAATTCGCATCGCCCCTTGGAGGGGGAGTAAAAAAATAACAGTCAATAATTTGATTCTTTCTATTTTAGCTGCGAGTTTGTGTTTAATCTTGCATATTATTGGATGGAGTTTATACAATCTTCCTTTAACTCAAGAGGCGGGAACGGGATTAAAAATAGGGATTATTCAAGGCAATATTCCGAATGAGATTAAGTTTGACTCAAATGGCTGGCGCAGGGCTTTGGAAGGTTACACGGCTGGATACCAAAAGTTAGCTGATAGAGGTGTTGATGCTGTGCTAACTCCAGAGACGGCTTTGCCTTTTTTCTGGACAAATGAGTATCAGCGTTCTACTCTTTCTTTTTATCAAGCGATTCTCGATCGCGGTATTCTCGCTTTGGTGGGAGGCTTTGGACAGGAAGGGGATGGTATGACTAATAGCTTATTGGCGATCGACAAAACCGGAGAAATTCTCAGTCGCTATGATAAAGCTAAGCTTGTACCTTTAGGCGAATATATCCCATTTTATGAAATTTTAGGGGGGATGATCAATCGGCTTTCTCCTTTAGACGCGCATTTAGTACCGGGAAATCCCAAACAATTGTTTGATACGCCTTTTGGCCGCGCAATTGTTGGTATTTGTTACGATTCGGCTTTTGCGGAAATTTTTCGGTATCAGGCGGCGAATGGTGGCGAATTTATGCTGACAGCTTCCAATAATGCCCATTATAAACCGCCGATGTTGGCTCAGCACCATGCTCTTGATGTGATGCGGGCAATTGAGACGGATCGATGGGCGGCGATCGCAACTAATACCGGTTATTCTGCTTTTGTGAACCCTCACGGTGAGACGCTGTGGATGTCGGGAATTAATACTTATGAAGTCCAAGATGCTACTATTTACAGGCGGCAAACTCAGACTTTGTATGTACGTTGGGGCGATTTGTTGACACCTTTATTGTTAGTTTTGGCTGGATTTGCCATACTTTGGTACAGGATCTGGTAAATTGTTTTAAAATTGTATTTATTAATACAGCGGTTCCCGCTTTTATGAGGTACAGCAGCAACAATTAACAAATCAATTTCTTAAATGTTGAGGATTCATTGAGTGTGCCGTAATACAGCGGGAACCGCTGTAATTACTTAAATAAAAGATATCTATTCCTTAACTTTAGGTTGCTAAAATCTGTTTTTAGTGATTAAAATGGGAACGCCAATCTAGGGGGGTTAAACGGTTATGTCAACACAAATTAGCTATATAGCAATCCTAAATGATTGTCTATGTACAAATGTACTGATGAATTTTGGGTAAAGCACATTTACGTTCGTTGTCTTGATAATGATTTAGGACTGCTATATCGGGTTATCAAGCAAACCCAAGCGGTGCTGGTAGCCTTTGCGAATATTTGCAAGTAACTGTTGCAAAGGAGTTTGCTTTTCAGCATCTCTACGCACTTAGCTTTAGGCTAAAATTTTCAATTTGACTAATTCCTATTAGCCTTACTTAGAGCTATAGGTTTAGGTAATCTTAAATAAATTAGGAGTAGTAGCAATGCCAGTTTCTTTTTCCGGATCGTATACTCAAAATTTTGACTCTTTAGCAAGCACAGGTACAACTAACCCTTGGACTGATGACACTACACCAATAGTTGGGTGGTACTCAAGTAGAACGCTATACCTAGCAGGAACTGGTACCGCCAATACAGGAGCGCTCTACAGTTTTGGTACTGGGGGAGCAACAGAACGGGCGCTCGGTTCAGTAGCTTCTGGGGGTACAACCACAGTTTATTACGGGGTGCGCCTCCAAAATAACACAGCTTCACCTATTAACTCGCTGACTGTTAGCTACATAGGCGAACAGTGGCGCAACGGCGGAAACACAACCCCGCAAAAACTAGATTTTTCCTATCAAACAGGCGCAAATCTCACTAGCTTAACGGCAGGAACGTGGACAGATGAAAACGCCCTCGATTTCACCGGGCCAATTGCAGCAACCACAGCGACAGCGCTTGACGGCAATGTAGCTGCAAATCGGGTTGTTTTACCATCGACAACAATTACTCTGCCAACCCCGCTAGCTGTCGGTTCAGAAATCATGTTCCGCTGGGAAGATGTCAACGACATAGGTAACGATCACGGCTTGGCGATCGATGATTTTTCCGTTTCCCTACCTTCTCAGCCAGACTTAACAATTAGCAGTAGCGGGCCGGTCAATGCCACCGTCAACACTCCTTTCGCCTACACGCTGGCGCTCAATAACGCCGGCACCGGCAACGCTACAGGAGTAAGCGCTCAATTCACTTTACCTACAGGCGTTACTTACAATTCGGCAAGTGGTACGGGTTTTACTGCGACTCAAGCTGCTGGAGTCGTTACTTTTTCAGGAGGTAGCGTCACTGCCGGTACTCCAGTCAACCTTACTGTTAACGTTACTCCTACCGCTGCGGGTACTGTCACCAGTGCGGCGGGTGCGGCAGTTGCAGATCCGGGAAATACGATCGCCGAAAGTAACGAAACTAATAACTCTTCTACTACCGCCGTCACTACAACTGTTGCAGCTACCTCGCAGCCAGACTTAACCATCACCAGCAGCGCCCCTGCTACAGCGACGGTTAACACTCCCTTCGACTACACGCTGACATTAGCCAATAGCGGTACTGCTGCTACTCCAGCAGGAGTTATCGCCAACTTCACTTTACCTGCGGGCGTTACTTACAACTCGGCCAGCGGTACGGGTTATGTAGTCAGTCAAGCGGGTCAAGTCCTTACCTTTACAGGAACAGGTGCGATCGCGGCTGGTGCCAGCGTTCCTCTTACAATTAATGTTACTCCGACTACTGCGGGTAGTGTCACCAGCCTTGTTGGGGACGCAGTTGCAGATCCGGGAAATACGATCGCCGAAAGCAACGAAACCAACAATTCTTCTACTACCGCCGTCACTACAACTGTGACAGCGACTGCTAACACTCCACCGACGATCGCACCGAGTGCAGCTTCTACATTTTTAACAGTTCCTAGCTTGTCTGGCGTCATCAACGACCCCACCGATCCGGCAAAAAACTTCGGTGTCAACTTTACTCTAGCCGATGCGGAGACTGCTGTTGGCAGTTTGACATTAACAGCAACTAGCAGCAATATTGCTGTTGTTCCCAACGGTAGCTTAAACTTAGCCATCAGCGGAACTGGCGCAAGTCGCAATTTGAAAATTAATCCTGTAGGTGTCGGTTATGCTGACATTACAGTAAGTGTTAGCGATGGTACAAACACCACATCTACTGTCCTGAAATACGCTGCTTCGGCTGCTTCGGGAACTCCTGCAATTAGTCGCTTTTTGACTGGAACAAGTGATGCTAGTACAGCGATCGCGATCGACTCCAACTATATGGTAGTCGCCGATGACGAAGACCAAACTATTCGTTTGTACGATCGGGCAAATTCCGGTTTACCAGTCAACAGCTTTAACTTTACCAACTCTCTCGGCTTGACGGATATCTCCGGCGGCGTGCTCAGAGAAGTTGACATCGAAGCTTCAACCCGCGCCGGTAATAGAATTTACTGGTTAGGTTCCCACAGTAACGCTAGCGGCGGCAATTTGCGCCCGAACCGTTACCGCTTGTTTGCGACGGATATTTCCGGTACTGGCGCGACAACTAATCTGACTTTTGCTGGTAAATACGACAACCTACGCACCGATTTGATCGCGTGGGGAAATACGAATGGTTTCAACTTTACTGCTAGCGCGGCTGCGGGCACAATCCCAGAAGCTACTACCCTAGATGGTTTCAATATCGAAGGTTTGACACTTGCACCTGACAACACTACTGGCTATGTGGCATTCCGGGCTCCGCAAGTTCCAGCAAGCGATCGCACAAAAGCTTTGATCGCACCGATTACCAACTTCACAGATTTAGTAACGGGAACCGCTACTAGCGCGACAATTGGTGCTCCGATTCAACTAGATTTGGGCGGCCGGGGAATTCGCAGTATCGATCGCAATGCTAACAACGAATACCTAATTGTTGCAGGCCCGGCCGACAGCGCTACGGGTACTGCGCCGAAAGATTTCCGGTTGTATACTTGGACTGGAAATGCTGCTGATGCGCCTCAAGTGCGATCGGCAAACTTGACTGCTTTGAATGCAGGCGGCAGTTTTGAATCAATCGTAGAAGTGCCGAGTAACTTAACCGATAGCAGTCAAATTCAGCTATTAGTTGATAACGGCGACAATGTGTGGTACGGCGACAATGTTATCTCCAAAGAATTACCGCAAGACAACTTCCAGAAATTCCGCACCGATACTGTAACTTTGGGTGCTCCTCCAGTCCGCATCCGCAACATTCAAGGCGCAAGTCACACATCATCTTTAGCCACTCAAACTGTTAGCAATGTTCCGGGTGTAGTCACAGCCTTAATTGGGACTGGTAGCGGTCGCGGTTTTTATATGCAAGACCCGACAGCCGACACCGGGGCGAATCCAAATTCTACATCGGAAGCGATTTTTGTATTTCTCGGAAGTTCGACAATACCCAATCCGACAGTCGGACAATCGGTACAAGTAAGTGGTCGAGTTGACGAATTCCGCCCTGCTAACAACGCCACCAATCTTACCACTACCCAAATTAATGCTACGGTTGCTGGGGCTGCTGTAGGTGCGATCGCATCTTTAGGAACAATTACTCCAACTATCATTGGTACCAGTGGCCGAATTCAACCGACAACCTCAATTCAAAACGACTTCAGCACGACTGCGGGCAATGTCGAAACAGGCGGCGATTTCGATCCGACAACAGAAGGCATCGACTTCTACGAAAGTTTAGAATCAATGCTGGTGCAAGTCAACAATCCCGTAGTTGTCGGCCCCACAAACGAGTTTGGCGAATTCTACGTTTTGCCAGATAACGGTGTGAATGCTACGGGCAGAACTAATCGCGGTGGTATTGCCGTTTCTGCGACTGATTTTAATCCAGAACGCATTCAAATTGACGATACTCTGCTGAATCCTCCCACCAATGGCAGCTTGTCACCTGTTACCAACGTCGCCGACAAATTAAGCACAGTTACGGGCGTTATCGGTTACAGTTTCAGCAATTACGAGATTTTAAATACCACTCAAATTCCTCAATCCAGCGTCACTTCCGGCGCATTGACTAAGGAAGTTATAAACCTAACTGGAAATGCCACCCAGCTAACAGTTGCTACTTTCAACGTCGAGAATTTAGACCCCAGCGATACTGCCAAATTCCCAGCCATCGCCACCCGCATTGTCACCAATCTCAAAAGTCCTGACATTATCAATGTTGAGGAAATTCAAGACAACAATGGCGCGACAAATGACGGTGTTGTTGCTGCTGACACAACTTACAACACCTTAATTGCGGCAATTAAAACAGCGGGCGGCCCGACTTATGAATTCCGGCAAATTAACCCTGTAAACAACCAAGACGGTGGCGAACCTGGTGGCAATATTCGAGTCGGATTCTTGTTCAATCCCAGCCGCGTTACTTTTGTCGATCGCACTGGCGGCACTTCCACAACCGCAACAACGGTTAACACCGTCAGTGGCGCGCCCACACTGTCAGCAAGTCCCGGCAGAATTGACCCTACCAATGCAGCATTTAATACCAGCCGCAAGCCTCTAGTCGGTGAATTTCAATTCAACGGCCAATCGGTGTTTGTAATTGCCAATCACTTCAACTCAAAAGGAGGCGACCAACCGCTTTTCGGTCCCAATCAGCCACCAGTTCTAACTTCAGAAACTCAGCGTCTCCAACAAGCACAAATTGTCAACAATTTTGTGGATAGCATTTTGGCAGTTGATGCCAATGCGAATGTAATTGTTGCCGGAGATTTGAACGATTTTCAATTTTCCGAACCGCTGAATGTGGTGCGGGGAATTCCCGGCGGTAGTGGCACTGCGGTACTGCAAAACTTAATCGAAACTCTGCCGGAAAATGAGCGTTACACTTATAATTTCCAAGGCAACGCGCAGGTTCTCGACCACATTTTAGCTAGCAATAACTTAGCTAAAAACTTAGCCGGATTTGATGTCGTTCACATCAACTCAGAATTTGCCGACCAAGACAGCGACCACGATCCGAGTGTCGCCCGGTTTAACATTGCCTTACCGACTGTCACTATTACTGCAACAGACGCAGCAGCAGCCGAATCTGGTGCAAATCCGGGTATTTTCCGCATTGCGCGATCGGGCAGTACCAGCCTCCCGCTGACCGTAAATTATACCACTGCTAGCGCTGCCGGCTTTGCCACCAGCAATGATTACACGCCGAATTTAACGGGTAGCATTATCATTCCGGCTGGTCAATCTTTCGCAGACATTACTATTACCCCAATTGACGACACAATTGTCGAAGGTAGCGAAACTGTCAAGCTGACTTTAGTTGGTACTGCTGCTTACAATTTGGGGACTGCTGGTACTGAAACTGCTTCCGTGGCGATCGCAGATAACGATATAGTAGTGCCGGGAACATTTAATTTCAGCAGCGCCACTTACAGCGTTAATGAAAACGGCACAACACAAACAATTGCAGTTAATCGTACAGGTGGAACCAATGTCTCCGCCTCTGTCAGTTACGGCACTTCTGACGGTAGCGCAACAGCAGGAAGTGACTACACTGCCACATCGGGTACATTAAATTTTGTCTCTGGGGAAACCAGCAAAAATTTTACTATTCCCATTACTGACGACACCTTATTAGAAGGGGATGAAACTGTCAATCTCAGTTTGAGTAATGCCACAAATGGTGCGAGTTTGGGAACTCAGAATACGGCGACTTTGACTATTGTAGATACGACGGCAACTCCAACGCCTACAGATACGCCAACGCCTACAGATACGCCAACGCCTACAGATACGCCAACGCCTACAGATACGCCAACGCCTACAGATACGCCAACGCCTTACAGATACGCCAACGCCTACAGGTACGCCAACGCCTACAGGTACGCCTACAGGTACGCCTACAGGTACGCCAACACCAACGCCTACAGGTACGCCAACACCAACGCCTACAGGTACACCAACAGGTACACCAACGCCTACAGGTACGCCTACAGGTACGCCTACAGGTACGCCAACGCCAACACCTACAGGTACGCCAACGCCAACACCAACACCTACAGGTACGCCAACGCCAACGCCAACGCCAACACCTACAGATACGCCAACGCCTACAGGTACGCCAACACCTACAGATACGCCAACGCCTACAGGTACGCCAACACCTACAGATACGCCAACGCCTACAGGTACGCCAACGCCTACAGGTACGCCTACAGGTACGCCTACAGGTACGCCTACAGGTACGCCTACAGGTACGCCTACAGGTACGCCAACACCTACAGATACGCCAACACCAACAGATACGCCAACACCAACAGATACGCCAACACCAACAGGTACGCCAACGCCAACGCCTACAGGTACGCCGACGCCAACGCCTACAGGTACGCCGACGCCAACGCCTACAGGTACGCCTACACCAACGCCTACAGGTACGCCTACACCAACGCCTACAGGTACGCCGACGCCAACGCCTACAGGTACGCCGACGCCAACGCCAACGCCAACGCCTACACCAACGCCTACGCCTACTCCCACAGCCGATCCAAGCTGTATTGGCGCATTGAACGACCAAACCTCGATCGACCAAATCCAGTCGATAACATCATCAACGGCAATTCCGGCAGCCTAATTGGTACTTCCAAAAACGACGGATATTTTGGCAGCAACACTCCCAATATATTCGATGCCAAAGCAGGTAACGACAACCTAATTGGCGGCAACAGCGCCGACATTTTAAACGGCAACGAAGGCAACGATTTCATTAACGGCTACAAGGGATACGATATCCTGTTGGGTGGCAAAGGAAACGACATCATTCTTGGCGGTTTTGGTAAAGATGTTATTTTGGGAAATCAAGGAAACGATTCACTTAACGGGCAAGAAGATGATGACTTAATCTTGGGCAATGAAGGTAACGATTTTATCGACGGCGGTAAAGGAAACGATACTTTATTCGGCGGAAACGGTGAGGATTTAATTCTAGGTAGCGGAGGCAATGATACTCTCTTCGGAGAAGTTGGGGACGATACTTTGTCCGGTGATGGAGGAGATGACCTAATTTATGCCGGTCAAGGCAATGATTTAATTGACGGCGGTAAGGGCAATGATTCGATTTATGGAGACCAAGGTAACGATACGCTTCTCGGTTGCGAAGGCAACGATATCTTGTTTGGAGGTTTAGGCAACGACAGCTTGATTGGCGGTTTGGGCAATGACACATTTGTCGTCGGAAACAATCTCGGACTTGATATTATTTCCGATTTTGTCAAAGGCGAAGATGTGTTAGGATTGTCTGGTGGCTTGAGTTTCAACCAATTGAAAATTAGTCAGAGTAATAGCAATACTTTGATTGAGGTGAATGGAATTGCGATCGCATCTTTAACCGGAGTGAATGCTTCACAAATCGGAGTTAACGATTTCCGACTTATCTAAGTCGATCGAAATCATGTTAATCGGTAAGGTATGCAGTCCATACCTTACCGATCGCATCAGAAACTATAGCCCTGTAGGTTGGGTAGAACGAAGTGAAACCCAACGTCAACTAAAAGATTATGTTGGGTTTCATTCTTCAACCCAACCTACTTACATTATAAGTGATATCAAATCCGTTAGCATCGTCCTGTATTAATCTCTCTCTTCTCTTCCTTCGCGTCCTTTGCGCCTTCGCGGTTAAATCATTCCGATGCAACCGGAAAGTAGATTAAACATCTCCTAAAAAGCAGGTTTTGAACAGGCAAGATGCCTGTTCCACAAGAATTATGGGAGATGTCTATTATCTAGCCCAATCAGTACCGCGCCACATCGTAAAAAACAAAACGCTAGAAATTAAAGCGCCCAACAGCCACTTAATCGCATTTTTGAATAGCCCCAACCGCTGATTTGACTGAACCGCTGTACTTTGCGCCTGTAAACGTTCCTTAGCTGGAGTAATTCTCGCCAGAATTTGACTTTTCAATTCCTGGGGGTTTTTCGTATCCGCTTGTACTCCCAGCCGAGTCAATTCCGCCCCCAAATTTTTCAAATCTTCGGGAGTACCCTTATTCAGCCGTTCTTCAACTTGCTGCAATTGAGCTAATTGTTGGTTGGCTTGACTGGTAATTTGCTTACTGCTTTGGGTATTGACGGAAATCGCCCCAAAAATACCCAAGGGCAGCATTAACAGAAATACCAGGGCCAGCAACAGACAAACCCAAGATAAAATCTTTAAAAAGATCTCTTCCAAGGGTTTGCGATCGTAACCTTCTCCAAAAAATATCAACGCCATTGCCAATAGAGGAACTGGCACTCGTTCGACGATCGCCCCAATAGTCTGTAATTCCCAAGCACGAACACCAAAGTTTGCTGGTGTCAGAACTGCGATCGTATCTAATAATGACAAAATTAATAGACCGTAGCCAACCCAACGCAGCCTGTACATAGAAAAACCTTGATCGCCTTGCATCTCATTCATAAAGTAATACACCTGTTGTTAAAAAAAATCTCTTTTGATATCAAATCCGGTAGCATTGGAATTAATATAATCTGTAGGGAAACGGCACTGCCGTGTCCTCTATATCATTCCGGCGTAGCCGGAATTGATATGAATCCCCTCAAGGTTTGGGAAATCTCGGTTGCCACCACCCATACCAAGAAACCCAAGCATTCTCTAGAATTTTCTTGGCCTGGGGTGGAGTTGTTTGATCCAAAGGTACAGACATCTGAGTCCACAAACAGCGCTGATCTTGAATATTGCCCCTACCCAACAGCCAAAACAAAATGCGGTTCAAATTCCAGTCACTTGTATTCCGGTTGTATCTAAACTGGTTACTGGTAACAGTAGCGTAACCACTGGGATTGATGCAAGAACTCAGATATAGTCGATTTTGGAACTGTAAAATTCCGTGGAAACCTACTTTTTCAGTATTTGCTAATTCTAGTTTACCAGGAGAAGACTTAAGAACAGTATTTCCTTTTGCCAAACCTGCCACATCCCCGATGGTTCCTACCACATAGCGCATCTCTACTTCTAGGGCAAGGTTATTTTTTTGATAATCATATTTCCTGCCCACCTTAATTTGTGAAGTATCACTAATTTTTAGAGGTGTACTTTTCTTGATTTCCCAGTCAGCGACAGGTACGGTCTCTGGTAGTTCAAATGTGGTTGTGGCAGGAGTACCTGTCGATGGGTAGAATGTCAGTTTTCCTACAACCAATAAAACCACTATAAATGTCACCACTAAAAGAGAAATTCTTAATGTCTTCCAATCGGTAATAGCCATTAGCAATTTTGTTTTTTCTTATTTTGTGGTTCTTGCAGGATTGCAAACCAGCAGAAGAGTCCAAAAATGAAGACAGCAATCATTGAAAAAATTACTGACCCATTTCCTTCATGCCAGTATTTGAATGCTTGGGGTTGAGATAGCGATACGAGTACAGCCAGGAGAGCAACTCGCGCTGAATTCACTACGAATCCAATCAGGAGTGCCACAATCGGAACTACAATTTTCTGCCCTGTAGTTGTAGGAAACATGAGTAAAAATACTAGCGCTAGTCCTAGTAATTGTAGGATAGCATTGACTCCTGAACAACCATGATTTACTTCCACACTACCTTTTTCGATAATCAGAAATGCTCCTTGACGAACTACTTCAAAGCCTAAATAGTGGAGGATAAAAGCTGAGAATTTAGCAGTTAATTTGGCGACATCAACAAAGACTCCGATGAATCCGGGGGGAATTGCTGTATAGCCAAGGATTAGAAATTCTTGCCAATATTGTTTTAGTCCTTTTGTTCCCGAAGCTAGCAAAGCCAGACTGATTCCAGATAAGAATGGCATGACTCGGATGAAAAAGTCGTATCCAGATATGGACGAACTTTTGAGCAATATGAAAAAAATTAATGATGCCCCAAAACAACTGCCGAAAACTCCGCTTTCTAAAGTTAAGGTTTCGTGTCTTTCGGAAATTAGGAAGCACACGACTCCCCAAAATAGAAACATTGTGCCGAATAGATCTGCGTTTTCTGTTCTCGAAGTCAGGGTTAGTTGCAGGATAATCAAGCCGGAGGCTATGCCTAGTAGCCAGTATTTAGGTTCTTGGAGGTGATTGAGCCATTTAATTTCGGTCATTTGTGCTTTATTTTTGTAGTAGAAGCTTTTATGAGTTCTGTACCCTGAGCGTAGTCGAAGGGTTAGTTGTTATTGGTTAGTTGTTAGTTTTTGTTATTAGTTAGTTAGTTGTTAGTTGCGATGCGATGAACCCTTCGACTACACTCAGGGAACAAATCGTCGGTGCTATGAACCCTTCGACTACGCTCAGGGAAAGGATGCCGCTCAGGGCGACGCAACTAACTAATAACAACTAACTAATAACAATTAACGAATAACTGCTGACTAATGACTACTGACTAATGACTAATTAGCATAGACTTTGCGGTAGTAACTCTGATATTCTTCGGAAAGCAGAGGTTCCCACCAATCACGATTGGCTAAATACCATTCTACGGTGCGTCGCATACCTTCCTCAACTGTGACTGAGGGAGTCCAATTTAGGTCGGTTTTAATTTTGGTGGCATCGATCGCATAACGTCGATCGTGTCCTGCCCTATCTTTGACAAAGGTGATCAATTTTTCGCAAGGGCGGACGGGTAAATCTGTTGCCAATTCGTCCATTAACTGGCATAGGATTTTGACCAAATCGAGATTTTTCACCTCGTTGTTGCCGCCGACATTATAGGTTTCTCCGGGCTTACCATTGTTGATCACGGCATCTAAAGCGCGACAGTGGTCAAGCACGTATAGCCAATCTCGGACATTTTGACCGTCGCCATACACTGGCAGTGGTTTGCCCAAAAGCATATTGATGCACATTAGTGGAATCAGCTTTTCGGGGAAGTGATAGGGGCCGTAGTTGTTAGAACAATTGGTGATGATTGTGGGGACGCCGTAGGTGTGGAAGTAGGCGCGGGCTAGGTGGTCACTGCCAGCTTTTGAGGCTGAGTAGGGACTGTTGGGCTCGTAGGCGGTGGTTTCGGTAAATGCTGGGTCATCGGGGCCTAGACTGCCATAAACTTCGTCTGTGGAGACATGGAGAAAGCGCATTTGTGCTTTGAGAGACAAGTCTTCAATGGCTTCAAAATGCTTGCGGAAGGCTTCTAGGAGGGTGAATGTTCCGACAACGTTGGTTTGGACGAAGGCGGCGGGGCCGATGATTGATCGATCGACGTGGGATTCTGCTGCAAAGTGGGCGACTGTATCGATGTTTTCGGTTTGAAGCAAGGTATCGATGAGGCTGCGATCGCAAATATCGCCCTGTACAAACCGAAAATTTTCTCCTCCCTCCAAACTTGTCAGGGTTTGTCTGTTTCCTGCATAGGTGAGAGCATCGAGTACGATTACCCGATCGCCTGGATAGCTACTGCACCAGTGATGGACAAAATTCGAGCCAATAAATCCAGCCCCACCTGTTACCAATAATCGGCGAGGCGATCGTGCAATAGCTTGATCTTTGCTGTCTGTCATATCTATCCCAATAACTAAGTCTTCTCAAAAATAGCCTTAAAAGTATTTTGCCACCAAGTGTTTGCGACAGTCTAATTAAATTTTCCAGTGCTGGATGCGCTCAAGGGCGTTGTTGCAATGGTTTGAGATTCTCAGAATGACAGAGTTACGTTGAAATGTGTCCAAGGTTATGGAGTAGTAATTTTGTTGTCTTCAGAGTTGATAGATTTGTAAAGAGCTGTTACCATTATTTTTTTAATCATCCTTTACCAAATCCAGAGGGTTATGAAAAAGTTTCAATTGCTAGCTGGCATTGCTTCCACAGTTGCGATCGCAGGCACTATTGCTTTGAGTGACACTGCATTTGCTTCACCCTGTCCCTACAGCAAATCAGGCGCTGCTCAATCTGGTTCTGGAACAACCCTCGTCGGTTCCGGTGGCGAGAGTCAAATGAATGCCGCCTGTAAATCCTACAAACTTTTCGCTTTGGGTTTTTTGGGCTTAGCTGGGGTTTTGGGCGGCGGTGCTGCGTACATGAGTTATCGCGCTGGCAAGCGTGCTATTGCTGCTTGTGCTGCGATGAGTGATAATTTTGAAGTTTTTGAAGAGTCGATCGCCGATGGATATATTGATGAATACCTGGAAGTTCCCAGTATGACCGATCGCCAACACCCGGAAGCACCGGGCGGTGAACTGGATTTGGCTTCGTCTAGTGCGATCGAATCGGCCGAAAGTGCGATCGTTCAATAGACATCTCTTATAATTCTTGTGGAACAGGCATCCTGCCTGTTCAAAACCTGCTTTTTAGGAGATGTCTATTATCGATCTGAGGGTAGACGGCAAAAGCTAAACTTGCCTGCTATGGTGTGAAATATAGCTACATGGACGTTGTTTGCACATTAATCACAAAGTTTTATGAATGTTTTGAGCGATCGATTCAATCAATTTACAGGTAAAACTCGATTTGCAGTTTGCCGTGTGTTCGTTCACCTAACCGGTGAAGAAGTCGCACCCGTGTTGGGAATTCTCAACAGCACTGCTAGAGAGGCAATTGATGCTGATGGTGACTTAACAATTTTGGGAGAAGGGCTGGTAGAAGTTTGCAATCACTTATTGCAATATGATAACTACTGGCAATCAGCGGCAAATGAAGGTGATGTTTTTTGGGATGAGGGGGAAGCAGGCGATTATGTAGAAGAACTATTCACAGATTCAGCTCAACGCTATCTCAGCGAACCTCAATATAATGACTCTGTTGATGATAAAAATTCTCCCTTATCTCTGCCTGTAACTAGAAATGTAGTGGTGATTCTGACAGTTGCTTATGAAGGGGAAGTTCGGGAACTCGAAACTGATCTCGCTGATATGAGCGCGCTGAAAGCCGGTTTAAAAGCACTGATTAATTTAAACTATCAACAACGGCTCAGAGCTATCCAAGTTCACTTTTCTCCGGCACAGTTCGGAGATGAACTTACTGATGACCAATTGTTGGTCAATTTTTCCGAACTCATTCCTTTGTAGGGAAGTTCGGCGGCGGATTATGTAACGGATTTAACGGATGTCAGAAGGTTCGGCAACGGATTATGTAACGGATTTAACGGATGTCAGAAGGTTCGGCAACGGATTATGTAACATTATGTAACGGATTTAACGGATGTCAGAAGGTTCGGCAACGGATTCTGTAACGGATTTAACGGATGTCAGAAGGACACCGCTCCGCTCAGTGTCCAATCTCCAATGCCCGATGCGCCATTCCCAATTCCCAATTCCCAATTCCCAATTCAAATTAGTATTTATGCTGCGAAAATTGATAGTTTATTTGATGGCGATAACGTTGTGTTTGACGACTATAGCTTGTGGCTCTTCCACTCCAACACCGGAGGGAAATCAGAAAGTTAATACTGTTCGTTCTGCGCCCACTCCTATTAGCAATAATTTAAGTCAAGGGCAATATCCCGTACAGCAAGCTACCTATGATGATAGTGAGGGTGAATATAGTTTGATGTTGCTCAATACTCCGGCTGGTACTTCCTCTGTTTACCGATCGCGCGATTTGCAAATGGCTCGTTTAACTGATGAGGAAATATCGCAAGGTAAGAAAAGTTATCTAAGTTTGGAGCAAAGTAAAGCCAGCTTGCATTTGACAGAAGATTTTAAAATTGAGTATGTTCATAATGTGACTGAAACTGTTAGTAACCCTCAAACTGGTCAGCCTCAGACGGTGGTTGTGAGACAGCAATCTGGCTTTTGGGCTCCGTTTGCTGGGGCTATAGCTGGCCAGGCGATCGGCAGTTTGTTGTTTACACCGCGATATTATATGCCACCAGTCTATCAGCCGGGGATTATGATGGGATATGGCGGCTATGGCAATACTTATGGGGAAGCTGTTAGCCAATATCAAACTCGTTACCAAGCTCCCCCTGCTGCGGTGAGAAACCGTCAAGCTTTGAGGACGACGGGCCGCCTGCGATCGCCTACATCGAACGCACCAGTAAGACGCGCAGCACCGCCAAATGCCAATCGATCGACTGGTTCGGGTTACGGTGGGAGCAATTTGAGGCGATCGCAAAAACCAAGTTCGCCACAGCAAAGGCGGAGTCCGAGTTTTGGTAGTGGTGGCAATTCTCGTCAACCAAGTCGGAGTCGCTCTTTCGGCAGTGGCAGAAGGCGGTAGTTTCTTTAAAAGTTGAATTTTGTAAACTTTCTTAAGAAATAGGGTCGATCGCCCGGTAAGATCAGAAGCGGATTTTCTAATTCAACAATCTAGACTTATTCACTACAGTCAGGAGAACAAATGGACTTTATAACGGATCTATTCGGCGGCTTGGGTAATGTCAACTTCCAACTCATTATTCAGGTAGCTTTGCTCGCAGCAGTCGTGCTTTCGGGCCCAATCGTGATTTTTCTGTTGGCGGCTAAGGGCGGCGATTTGTAAGATTAGGGTGATTGGGGCGATCGAAAGTTGGGATATTTGAGTTTTCAATGATTCAGAATTCCCAAAATTCGATCGCCAATTTCCGATTCGCTCAAATACCCAGCGCCCTTGAAGCCGTTTGAATCAAATTCTCGAAAAAAGGCCGAGACACATCAATTTCCTGAGCATTTTCCCGGCTATTCCCCAATAAACCCGTTTTTTGTCCCGGTTGAATTGCCAGAATTTGCCCTTGAGAGTTACGGATTCTCAATTCCTGCAAATCGCCCGATCGCGATAAACTACAAGAATAAGTGCGATCGTAATAATCAAACTCCACTTTCCCCGACATTAGCGGGCTAGAATTTGGCAACGATGCCGGTAGCCTAATTCCCAACAATTCCAACTGCACCGATGTCTTGCCATTAAAAGTATTTTCGCGCAATCGATAAGCAATGTCAACCAGACGAGGCAACGGAAAATATTCGCCCCAACGCCAAGCAATCCCTCCTAAACTTGCTGGTGTTTTTCCAGTCTGACTTGCTGTTAGTTTAAGGTGGTTTCCTTTACCCACAACTTTCTGTTCAGTTATCGAAACATTGGGTGTCCAAAACACAGGAGCTTTATTTTCCATCCCACAAGGTTCTAGAGCATCAATTTGTCGATAAAGGTCAAGGTTGATATCAGATAAATCCGCTTGAACATCAACTGAAACTAACGGTTTTAAATGTTCCGGTTCCAAACATTGATTAGCAAAAACAGACAGTTGACTCCCGAATTTTTCCAGATTCTCCGCCGGCATCGAAAAACCGCCCGCTGCTTTATGTCCACCAAATTTAGTTAATAAATCCGCACAAAAATTCAGCCCTTCAAATACATTAAACTCAGGAATTCCCCTCGCTGAACCTCGCACAATTTTAGAGGATGAGGGCGGGCACGGGGGCACCGCCCCTACGGGTTCATCCTCATCCTCAAAAGTACCAATAAACACAGGCACGCCGTAGCGCTCCACCAACCGAGAAGCCACAATCCCAATTACCCCATGATGCCAACCGGGTTGTACGACCACTAAAACCCGTTCTTGCTGCAAATCAGGGGACTTTTCCTCGCACCAGGCGATCGCCTCCTGTTCAATTTCCAGACACAATTCCTGCCGACGCTGATTGATTTGTTCGCACTCCATCGCCCTAATCAGAGCTAAATCGCGATCGTCAGTCGTCAACAATTCAATCACAATTTGTGGATCAGCAAGCCTACCCACAGCATTAATCCTCGGCCCCAGCCTAAAACCAATATCTTCCGGTTTTAACGAATTTTGAACCTGAGTTTTAAAATTAGGAATCAAAGGAGTTTCAGAACTTCCCTGCTGCACTCCAGCCACCTGAATCAAAGCCTGAACACCAGCTAATTGCGAGTGAGGCAAAAGCCGCAAACCCCGTTTCACCCAACGCCGATTTACCCCAGTCAAAGGAGCCAAATCCGCAATAGTTCCTAACGTAAATAACTCCAGCAGCGGATTCACCAAACCGCCAACTTTATTCAAACTCTGAGCCAAACTAATTGCCAAAACATAAGCAACACCAACTCCAGCCAAACCACGATAAGGCGAAGATTCAGCAATTAATTTGGGATTGAGAATTGCATCAGCCGGCGGCAATTGTGGTGGCAAATCGTGATGGTCTGTAATAATCACTTTGACACCCAATTCTCGCGCTCTTTGCACCGGCCCAAACGCGGCAATTCCGTTATCTACAGTCAGAATCAGAGCCACACCTTCCGAGTGAAATTCTTCTACAATGCGATCGTTAATCCCATAACCTTCCCGCATCCGACTCGGAATCGCATAATCCACATTCGCACCCAGAGCCCTCAGAGCTCGCAGCAACAAAGCCGTGCTCGTCATCCCATCAGCATCATAATCGCCACAAATCGCAATCTTTTGCCCTCTCGAAATCGCCTCCCGCAACAATCTCACACTCACCGCCAAATCGGGAAACTCATCCATTGGCTGTGGCAAAACCAAAGATTCCGGCTCCACAAACCCTTGAACTTCTGTTAATGTATCCATGCCCCGATTAATCAGTACCTGGGCCAACAGTGGTGACAAACTGATTTCTGTGCCTAACCGCTCCGCTTGCTGTGCTTGAGGCGCATAGATTTGCCACCGTTGGTTTGGCAACCGATGAAGATGTGAAGACTTAGAAGGGGGTAGCTCTTGCACGGAAAATTGCGTTGAAAAATATATAACTAATCTTATACCAATTTAATGTGAAACTGTACCTCATCTATCTGAAATTAGACATCTCCCATAATTATTATGGAACAGACCGGATGCCTGTTCTTAGCTATCTTTTGAGGAGAGGTCTATTAGTACAGCTCATGCGTGAGCTAGGTTGTATCCAAACAGGAGATTTTGATGATTGATGAAAAACGGCCTTGGTTTAAAACTGCATTACAGTTCCGAGGGTCTGTCATTCCCTCAATTTTACCCCGCGTTTTGATCTGCGGCGGATTTGGGGTGTTTATTTCCCTTTTAAACTTTCTCAAGTTGCCAGTATTTTTGCCCATTTTGTCTAGCATTGTACCAAGTATTGTCCTTGGTTTACTGTTGGTTTTTCGGACAAATACGGCTTATGATCGATTTTGGGAAGGTCGGAAATTTTGGGGAAATTTAATCAATAATGTCCGTAATCTGGCACGTCAAATCTGGGTAGCAATTGACGAAAAAGACCAGGATGATTTCATTGCTAAAAAATCAGCACTGCGCCTGTTAGTTGCTTTTGCAGTATCAATGAAATTGCATCTGAGGCAAGAATCTGTCAATTCAGAATTGGAGCCGTTAATGTCCCCATTGCAATATCAAAAGCTCAAATCCATGAACAATCCGCCGATAGAAGTTGCTTTTTGGATTGGGGATTATTTGAATAAACAGTACGATCGCAATTGTGTCGATGTCTACCAGTTAACTGCGATGAACCAGTTACTAAACTCCTTGATCGATTGTTTAGGAGGCTGCGAGCGAATTTTGAGGACACCTATTCCTTTGGCTTACGCGATTCACCTCAAACAATTATTGTTGCTTTATTGCTTAGCATTGCCATTTCAAATGGTGAAGGATTTAAGTTGGGGAACTGGCCCAGTTGTGGCTTTAATTAGCTTTACTTTGTTTGGTATCGAAGAAATTGGTCTAGAAATTGAAAATCCTTTCGGTCATGATACTAATGATTTACCATTGGATAATATTTGTGCTACTATGCACCGCAATATCGAAGATTTAATTTCTTTGTCTCCTAGTGTTCATAGTCGCCTGGAAAAGCAGTAGAGTTATTAGATCTCGACCATATTTCTTGTGGAACAGGCAAGATGCCTGTTCAATGCTAATAATTTAGATGCTCACATTGTGGGACAGGCATCTTGCCTGTTCAATGCTAATAATTTAAATGCTCACATTGTGCAACAGGCATCTTGCCTGTTCAATGCTAATAATTTAAATGCTCACATTGTTCAATGCTAATAATTTAAATGCTCACATTGTGCAACAGGCATCTTGCCTGTTCAAGGTTAATAGTTTAAATGCTGACATTGTAGAACAGGCATCTTGCCTGTTCAAGGTTAATAGTTTAAATGCTGACTGAGAGTATTATCTAGTTTGTCAGCAATGCCTTCAACCCAGTTTTCATCTTGTTTGGTATAACTGCGGGGCGCGTTAGAACCTAAAATTAAAACGCCTTGACTTCCCAGTGGCTGACAGATAACTCCTTGAGTATTTTCGGGTAAATAGTCAAATTCGATTTTGCCGGGATAAATATTCAGATTCACTAAATAAACTGGTTTGTTTTTGTCGAATACTCGCTGCAAAATTGGCCCTGGTTTAACTTCGGGATTGACTCCTAAAATGCCACGTCGCAATAGAACTTTTCCTTGATACAAAATCACGATCGCCCTTGTGGCCGTATTTGTCAACAGCAAACGCGATGCCCAAGCTAATTCTATTTTCACAACATCCGGCAAATCTGGCGTAAATTCAAAGCCTTCTTCGCCGATGAGGTTGACTGAATCGGGCGATCGCGCTTGTACCTGCTGCCACAGCAAACCTGTTAAAATCAGCAGAGCGCTGATAATTACTCCCAAAGCGTCGGAGCGAGCTTGAGAATCGGTGAGTTGCTCAGTCAGCAAGCGATTGACCATCAGCAGCGTGCCGGCCAATCCTCCTGCAACTAAGGGCAATTGTCGTAAAACTCGATTTGGATCTGATTTTGTCATTTGTCATTAGTCATTAGTCATTAGTCAGTAGTCATTAGTTAGGAGTCAGGAGTCAGGAGTCAGGAGTTATATCATGTTCGGTCATATAACCATTCTATTCTGGACTTTGTAGTGAGGACTGAAGTCCTCTCTTAAAGCTTTTAGTCAATAATCACCACCAATGACCAATGACCAATGACTAATGACCAATGACCAATGACTACTGACTTTACCCAAGTTCCCCAGCTTCGACAATGCGCTGGAATAGATAGCCGGTGCCACGGGCGGTGAGAATTAATTCAGGATTGCTGGGGTCATCCTCCAATTTTGCCCTCAGCCGAGAGATGTGAACGTCAACTACACGGGTGTCTACGTGGCGTTCAGGCGTGTATCCCCAAACTTCCTGCAAAATTTCCGATCGCGAAAAAGGCTCTCCAGAACGACTGACAAGCAGCTCTAACAAGCTGAATTCCATCCCCGTGAGCCGAATACGTTCGTCACCTTTATAAACTTGCCGCTTGTTGGTGTCAATCCGAATATTCGTTACCTGGATGACTCCCGAACTGGGAATCCCCGAAGAGCCGTTTTTGTCAACCCGGCGTAGCACTGAACGGATCCGAGCTTCTAGTTCCTTGGGAGAAAAAGGTTTGACAACATAATCGTCGGCGCCTAATTCTAAACCGGTGATGCGATCGGCGACATCTCCCAAAGCAGTTAGCATGATGATAGGCACATCCGATTCCTTCCGCAACTCCTGACAAACGCCATAGCCATCCAGCTTTGGCATCATCACATCCAAAACCACTAAGTCGGGTTCGGTGTTGCGAAATATCTCCAGAGCTTCTTCGCCATCGGCTGCGGTGACGACATCATAGCCAATCATGGAAAGGCGAGTTTCCAGAATGCGGCGGATACTGGCTTCATCATCGACTACCAGAATTTTTTCTTTATGGTTTTCCAAGTTATGCAACACTCCTTAAGTTAAATTCGAGATAATGTTAATTTTTTGTACCCTATCATTAAGACACAAACTGATCCGCCTGTCGCGATCGGTCTGAAAGCTTCATGATTGCTTCATTTCAGACTTTTAAAAATGTTAAGGTGATTATTTATAATTGTAAACAATGCCTAAACCTCGAATACAGTATATTTGTCGGGAATGTGCGTATGAGTCGCCACAATATTTTGGCAGATGTCCTAGCTGTCAGAAATGGGATTCTTTTGATGAGCAACCAGAACATTCTACCATTGCCGTACCACGGGCTGGGTTGACTGGGGTAACGACTAAGGGAAAAGGCGGTGCGCCTCCTGATAAGTCCAAGGGTCAAGCCAGGGTATCTTTTAGATTATCGCAGATTGCTGACCAAACTCAGTCTCGTTGGCCTTCGGGCTATGCTGAATTTGATCGCGTTTTGGGAGGCGGCATTGTTCCGGGTTCCCTGGTGTTGATTGGAGGGGAACCGGGGATTGGGAAATCGACGCTGTTGTTGCAGGTGGCGAATAAGTTGGCTCGCAAGGATCGCGTACTGTATGTAAGTGCTGAGGAGTCTGGCCAGCAAGTGAAGTTGCGATCGCAGCGTTTAGGAGTGGCCAATCCGGTTGATTTGTCAAGCGATAGTTCAGATTTATCTGACAGTAACGGACACACTACTAATGGTGCTACTCCCATTGATCCCGACGATCATTCAGCCGAGAATTTTTATTTGCTTCCAGAGACTGATTTAGAAGTTGTGTTGCGGGAGTTGGAAGCACTCAAACCAAATGTAGCAGTTATTGACAGTATCCAAACTATTTATTTTGCTAGTTTAACATCAGCACCGGGATCGGTGGCTCAGGTTCGGGAATGTACGTCTGCTTTGATGCAGGTGGCAAAAAGAGAAAATATTACTTTATTTATTGTTGGTCACGTTACTAAAGATGGTGGTTTGGCGGGGCCGAGGGTATTGGAACATCTAGTAGATACTGTACTATATTTTGAGGGCGATCGCTTTGCTTCTCATCGACTTTTGCGATCGATGAAAAACCGTTTCGGTGCAACTCACGAAATCGGCGTATTTGAAATGGTAGCCGAGGGATTGCGAGAAGTAGACAATCCATCAGAGTTATTTTTAGGAAATCGCGACGAGTTTTCTCCCGGTACATCAACGACTGTTACTTGCGAAGGAACTAGACCGATTTTAGTGGAAATTCAGGCCTTAGTTAGTCCTGCGAGTTTTGGTTCGCCCCGCCGTTCTACTACTGGGGTGGATAATGGTAGATTGCAGCAAATTTTAGCTGTTTTGGAGAAAAGAGTTGGGATTCCTTTGTCTAAATTGGATACGATTGTGGCATCGGTTGGTGGCTTGAAGGTGGAGGAACCGGCTGGGGATTTGGCAATTGCGATCGCAGTTGTGGCCAGTTTTCGCGATCGCATAGTCGATGCTAGAACTGTGTTACTTGGAGAAGTCGGTTTAGGCGGACAAGTGCGACCAGTTTCGCAATTAGAATTAAGATTAAGAGAAGCTGCAAAATTAGGTTTTAAAAGAGCGATTATTCCGAAAAATCAACCGGTGCCAGAATTGGGGATGCAAATTATTCCGGTAGCTAAGGTGATTGACGCAATTATTGCCGCAATTCCCGCCACTCCGACTCAATTGCAATCTGTTGATGTGGTGGAAATGGAGGAAATTGAGGAAATCGAGGATGATAGTTGACTGTTGACGGTTGACTGTTGACGGTTGACTGTTAACCGTTGACTGTTGGCTGTCCCCATTAATTGTAGGACGGCATTACCCATAGGTGTCAACTTAAGCTGTCAGCCCGCCAAGTTCGTTGGTGGGCCCGCGAGTCCGACAGGGAATGAATTCCCTGTCTAATAGCGAAAGTCCTCTAAAAGAGGACTCAAGAACTCATGAGTCCTCTTTGAGAGGACTTGAGCTTTGAGGCAGGGGTTTCAACCCTTGCCGGACTATGAGTTTTACCTTAATTTGACTGAAAAACTCATGTGACTGAAAAACTCATGAGTCCTCTTGAGAGGACTTTAGCTTTGAGGCAGGGGTTTCAACCCTTGCCGGACTATGGGTTGTACTTTAATTTGAGACCTATGGGCATTGCCGTGTCCTCATGGTTTCTGATTATCTCTAAACTGGGGCGAAAGGATTCGAACCTCTGAATGGCTGGACCAAAACCAGCTGCCTTACCACTTGGCGACGCCCCAACGTCTTAACCTTGTTTATAATAACATCAGGATGAGGTAATTTGTCAAGCACTTTGACAAAAAAGTTTGAAACTTGGTGTTGAGGTCGATCGCCCACTATGCTAACTTCTTGCTAATTACACCGATCGCGATCGGGATTTTAATCCTGAACTCCACTCCCTGTCCGGGTTCTGAGATACATTCCAAGCTTCCTTTGTGTTTTTCCACCACAATCTGGTGGCTGATCGATAAGCCCAGTCCAGTACCCTTACCCACAGGCTTAGTAGTAAAAAATGGGTCAAACAAGCGGCTTTTGGCTTTTTCTGCTAATCCCGGCCCGTTGTCCCGAATCCGAATCAGCACAGATTGACTGATCGACTTGGATGACAATACATCCTGGGAGTCTTCCGTCACCAATGCTGTCGAAATTTCGATCGTCTTGGGGGTAGGTTGACCATCCAAAGCGTCGATCGCATTGCCGAGTATATTCATAAATACTTGGTTGAGTTGACCAGGATAACATTCTACCTTGGGCAACTTCCCATACTCTTTCACCACTTCAATCCCAGCAATTTGCCCGTTGGATTTCAAGCGGCTGTCCAAAATCAGCAGCGTACTTTCAATTCCTTCATGAATGTCCACCGGCTTCATCTCGCCTTCATCGTGCCGCGAGAAGTTCCGCAGAGAAACGACAATTTTGCGGATGCGTTCCACTCCCATCTCCATTGAAGACAACAGTTTCAGCAAATCTGGAATCACGAAATCGATCTCAATTTCTTCGCTCTTTTTGAGAATTTCTTCGCAGGGATCAGGGTAGTTTTTTTGGTACAACCGCAGCAAATCAAGCAAATCCTTAACATACTGCTCACAATAAGTCAAGTTACCGTAAATAAAATTAACCGGATTGTTAATTTCGTGGGCGACTCCGGCGACCATTTGACCGAGAGAGGACATTTTTTCGTTTTGGATGAGCTGAGCTTCTTTCTGCTGCAAATTCTGCAATGTTTCGGTGAGCTGGCGCGCCTGAGTTTGAGCAGCTAAGGCTGTGGCGCGACTTTGGGCATAAAGTTCGGCTTGGTCGATCGCCGTCGCCAGTTGATCTACTACAGCTTGCAGCAATTCTACTTCGCTAGCAGCCCACTCCCGGCGATCGCTGTACTGGTTACAAACAATTGCTCCCATTTCACCTGCGCGAGTCTTCAGCGGTAACAGCAGCTTGGACATAATCCCCAAATTTGTCAAAAAAGCTTGGGTTGGCGGTTCAATGCACGCTGTACTGGCCACATCGCTGATCCTGAGCGTTTGGCGGTTGCGAATTTTCTCGCCCAGTAGGGTTATTTGTTCGATCGGGTAATCTGCTAGTCTCTCTTGCAAATCGGGATTTGCCGCCTCGTGGGTGATCGCAAAGCTTTCCGGGCTGTGCGGTGAGACTGCATACCACAAAAAGTAGCACTGGTCAACTTGCAACAAATTGCGAATTTCATTGACAGCCGTATCTAAAATCTTGTCGAGGTCGAGGGAATTTCGCATTTGGCTGGCGAGACCGAAGAGCAAACCTTCTCGGCGATTCAACAATTCTTGGCGAGCTTTGACGCGATCGACCGCCACAGCAATTGCATTCGCGATCGAGGCCAGAACTTCTAGTGTTCCCTCCGTTACCGTTTGGCCGCTGCTCATCGCCATCACTCCCACCAGTCGCTCCTCCACAATCAGCCCATAGGCGATCGCACATGAAGACGAGACCAGACTGAGATGGACTGTTGGGAGTCTTCCTGATTCTTTGAGGATCCAGTCCCCTATTTCCAATTCCCAGCCTTGATTGCTCACTCCTGAAGCAGCTTGCAATTCCAATTGATCCGTCTGCGGATTCAACGTCCAGATGCTCGCTGCTGTAGCGTCGAGGTGTTCTAGCATTGCCTCAGTGCAGCGGTTCAGGAGCGTCGGTATTGTGCCGCCTTGTCCCAGGGCTGTACCGACTTTAGCTTGCAAGGTGGACAGGCGCGATCGCTCTTGGCTTTCTCGGAGTGCTATTTCGATCGGCTGTTGCTCGATCGCACTGATGGCCGTTTCCAACCAATAAATCGATTGGTGCGAACCGCCGAGAACCGGCAGATGTTTTGTCCGAAATATTTTCGGATCTCCCTCTGCTGTCTCCAAGGCGCAGAATAGTTCACGGTTGGGCGATCGGTCTAATTCCAAGAACTCCCGGCGATCGTGATTACTATTTTTTACCAAACCAGAATTTTCCTGGGCTTGGGCTAATTGACAACGTAGTTCCACCAAGCTAGCAACTTGGCGACTCAAAGCTTCCATAGCATTTAACGATTCTTTTGTCAAGTCTCTCGGCACGGAATCCATCACAGAGAGAATTCCCAGAATTTGCCCATCGTTCATGACGATCGGCACTCCGGCGTAAAATTTCACAAAAGGGTAGGAAGTGACCAAGCTATGAGTGGCAAATCGCTCATCCGTCGAAACGTCTCCGATGATCTCAACTTCTGAGTTAAACTCTGACAGTTGATTCGACTCTTCAGAATTTTGACCGATCGCCAACGCGCAAAAATTTAAGTAGCTGTGGGTAAGAAGGCGATCGATACCTACCTGCGACTTTAACCAGTGGCCACTAGAGTCCACAAAACTCTGGACAGCAACAGGACTGCGACTCATCTGAGCAGCCAAGCCAACCAAATCGTCGAAGCAAGCCTCCGAGCCAGATCCGAGGATCTGATATAGGTTTATGTTATGGAGCTTGAACACTTTTTTCGTAAAAGGCAAGGGTGCTTTCATATATAACTGCTCGTTGAGTTGCCTTTGACAAGCATTATCAATACAGAAGAAGCCATAGATTTAGTTCGAGCAGACTCTGGCCCCACTAGCACCCAGGATGCCGATGTCTCGTTGAGACCAAATCAGGACTTACATTTGAGAGTTAATTTATTTGTCAAGTCTAATTCTATTTTAACACACTTAGCCCTGGGCTAGCTAACCAAAAGCAATCCGACCCTAAGACCCCCCGATTTCTCGTCTGGTTAATTATTTAAGTTAATATCTAAAATCTCAAATCGATTGATGTACTGGTAAATTAAAGGCGTTAATTTGTGTGACAATAGTGATGTCCTACTTCTATTTGTGATGCCCGCTGCTGAGGTACAGCCAAGAAACTTAAGTTAAAAAAATTACCGAAGTGTTAAAGTTCATAGCAATATTTGCTCAAACTCGTTGAAACCGATATCGTTCACCAATATAGATTATAGACTAGGGAGAAGAATATGTCTGCAACTAGCAGTCAGATACCAACTATTCTGGCAGTTGATGATAGCGCAGTAATGCAAGGATTAGTCAAACAAGCTTTAAGCAAAGAGTTTCGGGTGCTGGTGACAGACAATGCAGTAGATGCTTTGTCAACCATTTATCACGAACAAGTTGCCGTTTTGCTACTGGATGTTTCCATGCCCGGTATTGACGGATTGGAACTATGCCGTACCGTGCGTAGCTTGCCCCAATTTCAGAACTTGCCGATTGTCATGTTGACAGGGCGAGATGGAGCCTTTGATAAGGTACAGGGGCGTTTGGCAGGAGCAACTGAGTATTTAACTAAACCCTTTGATGCTGATATGTTGCGCGAGGTAATTAATAAATTTATCAACAGATAAGTTCTAAATTTTCAATTTAGCCAACAGCAAAGTCGCGATCGCACTAATTGGTAGAATGTGTTGAACAGCACCAAGAGCGATCGCCTCCTTGGGCATCCCGAAAACCACAGAACTAGCTTCATCTTGAGCAATTGTCAAACCACCAACTTTAGCAATCGCCAACATTCCATCAGCACCATCTCTACCCATTCCTGTCAGCAAAACCCCCGCCGCACCCCGGCCATAAAAATTAGCTACCGACTTAAATGTCACCGTTACAGAAGGGCAATGTCCTCCGACATCAGCAGCTTCTGAATAAACAAATCGCCCTTTATAGTCCAATTCTAAATGACGTTTTTCAGGCGGAAAATAAACAGTACCAGCTTGTGGAAATTCCCCGAAAGTAGCTATCTTAACACGCAGTTTCGATTCAGAACCCAGCCAATCAACTAATCCTTTCAAAAAACCTTCACTGATATGCTGCACGCAAATTACAGGCACTGGGAAATTAGCCGGAAGCTTAGAAATAATCGCGTGTAATGCTTGCGGCCCACCTGTAGAAGCACCTATAGCCAATACTTTAATAGTTGGAGATTTAACATTTTCCTGAGTAAATTGGCAATTAGAAACTAATTCGGAATTAACTTTGACATTTTTGTTACTATCTTCTATATGCACCATTTTTTGATGCCGTCTAAATACTTTGACTCCCGAAAGTATTTTGATTTTAGCTATCAATTGATTCGCCAGGCGATCGTAATCTGAAGCCAACCCGCCAATCGGTTTTGGAAAAACATCCAATGCACCAGCTTTTAACAGTTGAAATACATTCTGAGTATCATCCGCTTGCACTGAAGCACTGATCACTAAAATTGGTAGAGGATATTTACTCATTACTTCTTTGGTAAATTCTAACCCATTCATTAGTGCCATATTCAAATCCGTACAGATTACTTCTGGCTGAAGTTTTGGGATCAATTCTAGTGCTTCTAATCCATTGCAAGCGGTTCCTACAACTTTGATGTCGGGCGAAGAATCAAAAATTCGTTTCAGGACAATCGTAGCTACTGGAGAATCTTCAACTAACAAGACTTTAATCGGCGATAACATCAATTTTTTTTGTTGACTGTTGACTGTTGACTGTTGACTGCGCCGCCCTGAGCCCTTCGGCGTAGTTTATCCTGAGCGTAGTCGAAGGGCTCAGGATAAACTCCGTCGAAGGGTTGATCGAAGGGCTCAGGATAAACTCCGTCGAAGGGTTGACTGTTAGCTGTTGACTAATAACCAATAACCAATAACTAATAACTAATAACTAATAACCAATAACCAATAACTAATAACTAATGACTACTGACTAATGACTAATGACTAAACCAACCTTTTCAAAGTCTCAACCAACACATCTTGATTAAAAGTACCTTTAGGAATATAAGCATTTGCCCCAGCATCAGCCCCTCTTTTTCTATCTTCATCCGAAGCCAAAGATGTCACTAAAATTATCGGCAACTCACTGTATTTCTTTTGCTGACGAATCTTCATAGTCAGTTCCAAACCATCCAAGTTGGGCATTTGCACATCAGAAATCACAGCATCAAAATCGCGAGTTTTCAATTTATTGAACGCATCCAATCCGTCTACCGCTGTCACAACTTCATAACCCGCACCTTCCAGGATACGTTTTTCTTGAGTCCGAGTTGCGATCGAGTCTTCTGCCAAAAGTATAACCTGTTTTCGGCTGGGAGTCTCAATTGGCGATCGCAAACCAGAAACACCACGCGACAAAACCTGCTTCCGTACAGACTTGATCAAATCCTGCGGATTCAAAACCATACAAACTTCCCCAGTATCCAGAATTGTTGCACCGGAAACATTTCGCACCCGTTTCAGCAATTGACTTTGAGGTTTAATCACCACATCCTGTTCATCTATCAAAGCATCTACAAACAACCCCAATCTTTCCCCCCCCACCTTCAAAACAATACAAGGCATTTTTGCAGAAGTTGAACCTAAGAATTCTTGCGGAGTTTTCCGATTAACTTCACTCCAATTTTCCTGTCTCCACTCCCTATTTTTTTGCATCCATTCTCGGTTATCTAATTCTAGCAAATCTCTCAGATGAGCCACTGATAGAGGCTGACCATTTGAAAGTATAGTTTCCTTACCTTCAATAGCAAAAATATCAGAGTGAGACACCAGTTTTGCCTTCTCCACAAACTCAACTGGCACAGCATAAGCAATATCTTCAACTACGATAATTAATACATTTGCTGTAGCTAAAGATGTACTGAGCTGTAGCCTAAAAGTGCATCCTTGTCCAGGCAGTGAATTAACTTGAATAGTACCTTTTAAGGCTTCAACATTAGTACGAACTACATCTAAACCTACTCCACGTCCAGAGATTTCCGTCACAAATGTTCTAGTCGAGAAACCAGGAGAAAAAATCAGAGATTGAACTTGATTGTCTGTCATCAATTCCAGTTGTTCTATAGTACAAATATTGCGCTTTATAGCAGTTGTTTTAATTCGCTCTAAATTCAAACCCCTACCATCATCAGTAACTTCAATAATGATCTTTCCAGCAGTATTATAGCCTTTAATTCGGAGAGTCGCAACCCGATGTTTACCGATGCTCTCCCGCTCTTCAACAGTCTCAATTCCGTGATCGATCGCATTCCGAATCATGTGCATCAAAGGATCTTTCATTTCCTCCAAAATACGTTTATCCGCTGTGGTTTCGCCTCCTTCAATCACCAATGCAACTTCTTTACCTTCCCGTTTAGCTAAGTCTCGCACAGTTCGAGGAAACAAATTAAAAATAGTAGACAAAGGCAACAATCTCAGAGTACGAATTCCTGATGCTAATGCCTCAGCAATTAATTCAAGTCTGGCAGTATCTTCATAAACTCGATTTCTCAAGCGGTTTACTAAAATTCCGAGACGTTCTAAACGTTCTTCTGTACGTTGACAATAATCCTGCAATTGCCTGAATTTAGCATTTTCTTTGATGCCACTTTCACTTATTTGCATCTGATGAAAAGCCAAGCTACTGACAAAATATTCTCGGCTCCACTCTTCCCACAAATTAGTAATTTGTTCGATATCTGCAACTCGGTGTCCTAGCCGAGTTTTTGTGACAGTAAGTTCCCCTGCTTGAGTCATTAAATCATCTAAATTTTGGGTAGCAACGCGAATGGTTTCAATGCGATAAGATGAAGTAGAGGATGCAGGAACAGCCGACTGCAATGCCGACGTAGTAACATTCATAGAAGGGGTAGGCAAGTTGTGAGCTAGCAGCAGTTCTTGCTCAGAATGTAGAGGTAAAAAAGAATAATTATTCTCTAAATTACCAACTCCATGAATTTCAACATTGGTTTCTATCTCTTGGGTGGGAGAATCAGAAAATTCCATTTCTACTAACAGTTTATCTGATGTCTGTGAATATGATGGCTCTACTATTGGAGCAGCAGTTTGTGGCTGTGGATTACTAGAAGCACCCATCATGCTAGCGAGGATGTAAAACGTATTAACTCCTGAATCTTCTCCAGTGACAGCTTCGTCAACGAGTTTGCGGATAGCATCTAAACCTTGGGAAAGTCGATCGCTAATATCTGCATTCAGTTGAGTTTCTCCCCGCTTAACACCTCCCAAAATATGCTCAATTTGATGAGATAAAGACGCCACATTTTTCACCCCCAGCATCCCCGCATCGCCTTTGAGAGAATGGGTTTCACGCAGCAATTCTTCTAATGTAGCTGAGTCCCCTGGGTGTTGTTCCAAATACAGCAATCCATCGTCGAGTTTCTGCAAGTGCTCTTCACTAGCAATTTTAAATACATCTCGGAGTTCTTCATCTTCAATCATCATAGGTCTTTTTAGGGTAATTTAGGAATAGACAACTAACTACTAACAACTAACTACTAACTACACTACAGACTTAAGATTTAATGCAGCTTCATTTAGTTTTTCAGTACCCATTTTGACTTGAGTAATCCCACCGACTGTTTGAGATGCCGCTTGATTGATAGAATTCATGGCATCACCTACTTGCTGAATTGCGATCGCCTGTTGTTTAATATTAAGAGAAATTTGCTGGTTGCTCGCAAACACCAGATTGCAAGCTTCCCTCACACCCCTAAAAGCTTCTGCTGTATCTCGTGCTGTTTTCACCCCTGCTGCTGCTGTTTTGCGCCCTTCTTCTGTTGCTTTCACCGTCGAGGCGATCGCACCCTTAATTTCTGGAATAATACCATTAATCTTTTGTGCTGCTTGTTGACTTTCATCCGCCAACTTACGAATTTCGCTGGCTACCACCGCAAAACCTTTACCGTGCTCGCCAGCTCTGACTGCTTCGACAGCCGCGTTGAGAGCCAACATATTTGTTTGGCTGGCTAAATCGCTCACCAAACTTGCCAAAGTCGAAATATTACCAATTTGACTTGTACTGTCATCAAGTCGATGATTTTGCTGAGAAATTGCCGCCACAGCTTCTCTAAGCTTCAGCATTTGATTGAGAGTTTGCTCCACCATTTGAGTGCCTTCCTCAGCGAGGGTTAAAGCTTCACGAGCAGCAGCAGCAACAGCATCAGCTTGTTCGGATGTTTGCTGAGAAGATTTGCCCAAAGTTTCTAAAGTTACAGTTGTTTCATTGACTGAGACAAATTGCATACCGACTATTTGCTCTTGCTCGTTCAGATTAGATATTATTTGCATCGAAAATGAAGATATTTGGTAAATCAATCTCCGAATTAGTTTAACAACTTTTTGCAGAAAAAACACTCCCAATATTAGTACCATAGTCAGGGAAAAAACAGTAATAATCGCTGCCATTCTTTGGAAATAATTAATCGAAGCAAATAGCAAATTCTTGGGTGACTGATGCACAAGTATCAAAAATTTATTGCGATTTTGTTGATTATAAAATACCGTATTATAGCTAATCACTAAATCTCCCTTTTCAATCTCTCCTTTACCGCCTGACAGTATTTTAGCAACGATATCTGCTGAATAATCATTTTTGACATTTTGGTTGGTTTTAAGGTCAAAACCCCATTCTTTTTGATGATTGGGATGATAAAGGTAATAACCATCTTGATTTAACATAAAAGCTTGGTCTGATCCATCGGGATTGGCACTTTTAACCATATCGATCAGAGTGTTACCCAGGGCATTGGCAATTACAATTCCTTGTCTTTCTCCTTTAGCGTTAAAAATTGGAGTTGCGTAGCGAATAGTTGGCTTGTAAGGGATTTCTATTTTGCCCAGTTCTTGATTTAGATTTAATGAAGAAACATAGACTTCTCCTGGTTTGAGCTTCATACTTGCTGGAAAGTAATCTCTGTCTGCTTTATTTTGTAGTTGAGAATTTGGAATGATTTTAATATTTTTGCGATCGGAATCTAAGCGCACGAGTTCATTGCCTTTTTCGTCTATGTACCGTAACTGCATATAGTATGGCTTAACTTCCATCATGGATGAAAATGTGATTTGCATTCGATCGACCCAATTTTGATAAGTTGAATTAGTTTCTATATCTACTCCATTCCCCTCTCTAGCTCTAATTAATCCTTGAACAGGGGGGATTTTACTAAAAAATAAAACATCATCACTCAGATTTTTTAAATTTTGAACTATTTTTTCTCCGCTGGATGCAACACTTTCATTGAGGTTACTCAAAGCTAAAGTTTGTAGTGCTGCTGTGGAAGAATTAACTGCATACCAGCCTACCAGAGATACTGGAATTAAGGTACTTAAAATTAGGAGCAGCAGTAGTCGGTGCTGGATTTTTTGGAAAAATTTGTTAATCATTTAGTTATTGGGAACGGGGAATGGGGAATGGGGAATGGGGCATTGGCCAAAGAGGGAATGGGGAATGGGGAATGGGGCATTGGCCAAAGAGGGAATTGGGAATTGGGAATTGGGCATTGGCCAAAGAGGGCATCGCTAATTGGTTGTTTATTACCAATAACTAATTGGCAATAACAACTAACAACTAACCCAACGACTGCGTTTATCCTGAGCGGAGCGCTGTCCTGAGCGGAGTCGAAGGGTCGAAGGGATCAGGGCACCGCAAATAACCAATAACCAATAACTAATAACCAATAGCTACACTGCTGATTTGAGATTTTGAGCTGCTTGGTTGAGCTGTTTGATACCAAGTTTGACCTCAGAAATGCCCGTGGAATTTTCCTGAGTGGCTAGGTTGAGGGAGTTGACAACTTGAAAGACATCCTCAATCGCGATCGCCTGATTTCTCGCAGTAAAAGAAATCTGTTGGCTATTCAAAACAATGCGATTAATAGCCTCTGCTACACCAGCAAATGCTTCGGCGGTTTTTAGCGCGATTTTTACTCCTATATCAACAGTTTCAGCCCCTTCATTCGTCACTATTGTGGTTGAATCAATTGCTGTCTGGATGTCTGTAACTAAAGCATTAATATTGCTAGCAGATTCCTTGCTTAAATCTGCTAATTGCCGAATTTCTGTGGCAACAATAGCAAATCCTTTGCCACTTTCGCCTGCTCTCCAGGCTTCGATAGCAGCATTAATCGCTAACATATTTGTTTGGTTGGCTAAATCGCTAACTAAACTAGAGATATTACCAATGCGATGAGTTTGCTCGCTCAAAAGCAAAATTTGTTTTTCAATAGCTTCTACATTTTCTTTCAAAGTTGCCATTTCTATCAGAGTATTGTCTACCGCTTGACGGCCTCCTACGGTAAGAGCCAAAGCCTGTTTTGCTCCGAAAGCAGCGGCTTCTGCTTGTGAGGCACAAGCCCTGCTTGATTCACCTAATTCATCCATTGTAGTAGCTGTTCGCTCGACCGCATATAGTTGTTGACTGGCGATGCGTTCTTGTTGCTCGATGGTGACAGCAATCTGTGAGGAAGAATAGGCGATCGCCCGCACAATACTATTCACCGATCTGGTAGTTCGACTAGCCAAAAAAGTGGCGATCGCACTAGCAATAACAGCCGTAACCCCAACTCCTAATATCAAAGTTACCAGCAACTGCCTTTGAGGTGCAAATACATCTTTTGTATCGTTGGCAATAATCACGCTCCAGCCTAAGTATGGCATATTTTCTACTTGTTGGATAGCAGCATAGGTGACCAGTTGCTGAGCTCCATCAAGGTGATCGGTATCTATGACACTACTAATTTTTATGTTGGTCTGAATTCGGTCAAAAGATTTAAAATCTGAGCGCGCATCTCTGCCTATCTGATCAGTTTCTGTTGCTACAAAAAACTTGCCATTGCCATCTATCAAATGGTATTCCTCCTTTTCAAATCCCTCAGCACCTTTGGCTAATCTTGCTTGAGTTTCCTTAAACTCTCGGTCGAAATAGCTAGCAGGCGTGCGAGTTCTGACTATGCCAATGGTTTGACGAGTATTGACATCAATAATCGGAGCAGCAGCAAAAATGGAATATTGACCGGTAGTAAATGATTTTCTCGGCTGCATGATCGTAGGACGATTGGTCTTAATTACTTCCTGAAAATAATCCCGTTTGCCGAGGTCTGTAATTGCTTCCCCGCTCGACTGCAAAATAGTGTTGCCCTTGAGGTCGGCAACTGCTATGCTATCATAGCCTTTTGAATTTTTGATGTATTCATCTAATCTGGCTGTTTGTTCGCTGATTGAGGTGGCTTGCCTGACTGTGGAATCTTTTAAAATAGGTAAATGTGCGATTTCCTGAATGTCGTTATAGATTTCAAACATCAAGTCGCTAACTTGACTTGCCGTAGCGATAGCGCGGGATTCTTGGTACTTAATTACATAGGTAGTTATGTATTGATTTGCCAAAAAATAACTGAACGCCCCCATTAATATTACTGGGAGTGTGCCGACGGCGATCGCAAAAATAATCGCTTTGATTCTTAAGGAGATATTTGGCATTTTTTTTGACTGCTCATAATTCAGAAATATTTTATACCACGGCTTTCAAATCTAAGGCTGCTTCATTCAGTTTTTGAGTGCCAATTTTGGTTTGACTGATTCCGCAGGCTGTTTGGGCTGCGGCTTGGTTGAGAGAGTTCATCGCTTCCACCACCTGTTCGATCGCAATTGCTTGCTGTTTAGCATTCAGCGAAATTTGCTGAGAGCTCAAAACCACATTGTTAATTGCATTGGCAACCCCTGTAAATGCGGCGGCGGTTTCTTCGGCAATAGTTAGTCCCGATTCGACAGTTTTAGTTCCTTCGTCTGTTACCATTACCGTTGAGTTGATCGCCCTTTGAATATCCGCAACTAATAGATTAATTTGGGCTGCTGATTTTTTACTGCGATCGGCTAATTTGCGAATTTCTGATGCCACAACCCCAAATCCCTTACCATGTTCCCCCGCCCGCACTGCTTCAACGGCCGCATTTAACGCTAGCATATTAGTCTGATTAGCCAAATCGCTAACTAAAGTTGAGATATTACCAATGCGATCGGTTTGTTCGCTCAATTGCATAATTTGTCCTTGCATATCCTGAACTTTAGTTTTGAGAGTTGCCATTGCTTCTAAAGTTTGTTTTACAGCTTTTGTACCGTCTCCAGCTAAATTCAAAGCCTGCATTGCTTCAATTGCGGCTGTTTCCACCTGCTGTGCTGTCGCCCTTGAAGATGCACCCAATTCGTCCATTGTGGTAGTAGTTTGATTGACTGAAGCCGCCTGCTGACTTGCCATACGTTCCTGTTCTTCGACGGTGGCTGCAATCTCGCTGGAAGAAATGGCGATCGAGCTAATTGCGCGATCGATATTTCTGGCAATTCCTGACGATATCAGCCAAGCTGTAACCGCACCTAATATCACTAAAAACACGGAACCAACTACCAACACCGATATCAAAAACATTAAAGATTCTTTTGTTTTTTTTGTTTCTTGTTTAATTAAATCTAGTTCTAATTCACGGAATTGTCGATGTGTCTCCACAAAATCATTCACAAATACTGTATGTTTGCCCGTGTTAAATATCGCTAAGGCCTGCGCTGTTTTATTTTGTTGCAATAAACTAACTATTTCGTTAGAATTATCATAATATTCATTGCATAAATTTAGCATTCTCTCTAAACGAGTTCTCTGTTCAGGGTTTTTAATAATCGACCCTACAGAATTAGCCGACTCGCGAGCTAATTCTGCACCTGTTTTAAAATCATTTAAAAACTGCGAATTTTTATTAATTAAATAGCCACGCAACCCGCGTACCATTTGTTCAGTACCTACGGACATATTATTGGTTTTTTCGATCACATTTTCAATTCTTTCTATTTCATGAAAACTATTCAATACCTGATTTGTTGTTTGATAAACTAGCACTGGCAAGCTTAGGTAAATAGTTGCCGGCGCTACATAGGCTAGCAGCATTTTATTCCTGATATTTAATTTTGTTAATTTAGAAAACATATTTTATTCCTGATTTTCAGCAAGTGTATAGAAGAATTATATTCGTTAGTTAAGTATCATCTTAAAAACAAATTTGGTACATTTTTCAATTTAAACCTCCTCATCAACAACAACTCCTCCTTTTGTCAGCAGTTTTTGGAAGTTTAGAATAGCCATCATTTTCCCCCCATAAAGAGCTGTCCCCCATAGATATTCGCGGTTAGCAGAATGTAGCGCAGCCGGAACAGGCGCAATTTCCGACAGGTTTAGGTATATGATGTCTAAGATTTCGTCAACAACGATACCAGTGACCAAATTCGCAACTTCAATAACGATCGCCTTAGATAGATAATTTGCAGCCGCCGACATATTCAAAACACTCCGAATATCAACTAGCGTCACAATTTCCCCGCGTAAATTCATATTTCCAACTATGCGATCGGGAGTGCAAGGAATTGGAGTAACTTGCCGAATGTCAGTAAACTCGCGCACTACATCTAGATTAATGCCAAAGTATTCGCTATTTAAAGCAAACACCGCCAGGGATATATTAGCAGCAGAATTTTCCTCCTCGCCTTGCAGCCTCAAATTATCAGCCCGCGATTGAAAAATTGCTTTTTCTTCCGGAGTGGCTTGCGGGCAAAAAACGTGGTGCTTACTCAAAAGTTTAGCATTTGCGCCGAGCATTTTTGCATTTATTTCCCGTTGCAAATTTTCGATGTCTGCCTCAGCCCTTGCTTCTTCCATACCTCCATCGCTGGTGGAAACAGGCAAGCTTTCGTCTGATTTTTCGGGAGAATATCGAATTAGGCGATCGAGATTCAGCAACATGATAATATCAGATTTGCAGCGGGCAAATCCAGCTACAAAATGATTGGAGGCTTGACCATTATCTCGCCCGTAAGATAGCTGCGGAGTGATGGAATCTTGTGAGATATCTTTAACTTCCCGAACTTGGTTGACAATGATACCGACTTTCGATTCTTGCCACTCGATGACGATCGCACTATCCGTCACAGCATACTCCTGCCAAACGTATCCAAAACGGAGATTCAAGTCCATTACGGGCAGAATTTCGCCCCGAAGGTCGATCGCCCCAACAATATCTTCAGGCGCTTCTGCAATTGCTGTCAACTCCGGCAGAAAGAAAATTTCCCGAACACAGCAGGCCTCTACACCGCAGAGAAAACCGTTCTGTTCAAAGATCAGATATGGTGTAGTGTCCATATTTAGCTATTAAGGGCATTGGCCAAAGAGGGCATTGGCCAAAGAGGGAATTGGCCAAAGAGGGCATTGGCCAAAGAGGGCATTGGCCAAAGAGGGAATTGGCCAAAGAGGGCATTGGCCAAAGAGGGCATTGGCCAAAGAGGGCATTGGGCATAAGGCATTTTAAGTCAAAAATTAATATTTCAAAGTTTCTTCCTTCTTCCTGAAGCGTTCCCTGAGCCCTTCGACGTAGTTTATCCTGAGCGTAGTCGAAGGGCTCAGGATAAACTACGTCGAAGGGCCTTCTTCCTTCTTCATAATTTTAACAACTTTTGTTTAACATCTAATAATACTTGATTCGCGGTCATTTTACCCTGTTGCTCGATCGGAGTGTGAGGCGGTAATCTTGTGAGAATCGCACAAGATGAATTATACATTGTTATAGCTCTTTTAATCTGACCCTGTTTATGATATATATTTCCGAGTTCGAGATAAGCTGAAATAAAAGATGGGGAAAAACAGATTATTTTCTTTAAGATTTTTTTGGCTTTTTCCAATTCTCCCTGTTCTTCGGCAATTTGAGCCTGCAAATAATCAGGGTGAACTGACATAGAATCTACTTTACTAGCTCGTTCACAGTATTCGATCGCCTGAGAATGCTTACCTAGATTTGCATAAATTTGAGCCAACAAATAATTCGCATCAAAATTATCGGGCTGAAGATCTATGGATTTTTTGGCTTGATTAATAGCCTCAGCATAAGCTTTATTTTGAAAGCTATTTTTAGCTTCTTCAATTAGTATTAAATAGGCTTGTTCCGGTATTTTAGCTTTTGATATTGTGGGCGAAAATGACTGGCTTGGGGATACGCAATCTCCCGCCACATAGCGAGTTTGGATCCTCTTTCCCAGGGAACTAGATTCTGTCAATAGGGGAGTCATCTCTGAAAAAGGCTCCTTACCAAAACTAGCTGATATCGTTCCTCCTGCTACCAAATGGCGATCGTCAACCAGGGACTTTTCTGATTTCTCAAGGGCTGACTTGGGTTCCTCTAGCCTCAGAGACTCTATTTGTAACCGCTCTTTTGATAAGAACTCCCGACGCTGATAAACAACCGACTCCGGGAAAATCTTTGGTTGAAATTCGTTGATAATTTGACTGCGAACTTCAGCGTGACCTGTGATTAAATATCCTCCAGGTCTCAGGGTATTGGCAAATTTTTTCACTACCAGTGAAATATATTTAGGTTCAAAATAAACAAATACGTTTCTACACAAAATTAAGTCTATGTTATGAATATTTATATAAATGTTAGGAAGATGATCTGTGATTAAATTTATACAACTAAAATTTACACTTTCCCGCAATTCTCGATTTATTTTCCATTCATTTTTTCGCTGACTAAAATACTGGTTTTGTACCTGTGGATCGACCAAGCGAAACGACCAAGGGCTATAAACTCCCTGTTGTGCTTTTTTGATTACTTCTTCATTGATGTCTGTACCTAAAATCAATATTTTCCATTGTTCCCAATCGGAAATTAACTGCTTTAAAATAATCGCTAAAGAATAAGGCTCTTCACCTGTGGAGCAGCCCGCACTCCAAATTCGCAGTGTCGGTTTAATTCCCAATGTCTTAGATAAGTTTCTTTTTTGCTCTATCAATTCAGGAAAAATAACTTTTTTTAACAGAGAGAACTGTCCTTGGTCTCGCATAAAGTAACTTTCAACTGTTGTCAACAACAATACTAATTCACGCCATTCATTTTTACTTTCAAAGCTAGTTATCGTTAAAAGTTGATAATATTTTTCTGGATCGCTTATGTTGGCAAACTTCATACGAGTCAAAAGTTTTTCAGAGACAGCCGATCGATCTTGTGGCCTTATTTGCAAACCAATCTGAGCCGTAATTAGTTGAATAAATAGCTGAAGGACTATCGGGGATAGGTCATTGGGCATAGGGCATTGGGCATTGGGTATAGGGCATTGGGCATACCTCACTTTTTCGAGAACCGCTATATATGCAGCGACCCATTAAACTGGTATTAGGGTTTTTGATACTCCCCACCGATGAATCGGGGGGATTCTTGAAGAGTCCAAATGCGAACCTTCAACGGTAGAAAACAGAAAAGATTCTGCCTTCTACCTTTTGCATTCTACCTTCAGGCTTAAAGTGCTGGAATCCCCAACTTTAAGCTGGATAAATCCGCAAGCGACGATTTGGCTCTTCACCAAAACTAGAGGATTTCAAGTGATAGTGTTCCACCAGTTCATGCTGCATTTTGCGGACGTCGGGAGAACGGGGCAGAAGTTCCACTGGCTGTCCCTTGGGAATCACAATTTGCTCAACTGCTAAACGGGTTTCTTCGAGAGCTTCGATCTCGTCAGAAGAACCGCTGCGGGCGAATAAGGCGAGGTCGGCTATTTCTGGAGTACCTGGATCGTCCATGTCCAACAAGCGCCGTAAAGCCCTGGCTACGTGGGGAAGTGTAGCAGCCTTAATGGTATGCAGGGGAACTTGGCGAGCTTTAGCCAAATGCCGCAGTTTCGACTGGTTCCGAACGTTAGAACGCAAGCCCAAAACCACGTCAGCACTGTCAATATCCTTTGTCAGTACGATCTGCAAATTCAGGGTCGAAATCACCTGTTCTAGCTGGTGGCGAGGTATGCCATAAGGATAAACGTGGAGTGGCAAATCTTCGCCGTTAGGGCCGACATTCTGAGAAAATCGTCCGGGCAAGGCGACGGGTTCTACTGCTAGGGATTCTTCGAGCAATTGCTCAAAATATCTAGTCTCAGAAACAGGGGCACCGTTAGCAGACAATTTCTCGGCGGGAGGAGGCATGGGTACCATTTTGCCAGCACTGCGCCACCCGGATAGTGGGGTGACTGGTCGGATTGCTGATACCGCAGCCGGCGCAGCACCTGAGTTCCCTGGAAAACGGGCTGGGGGAGTGCCTGACTCGTGGGCGATAATCACTTCTCCTGTGTCGCTGATGCTTCTGATTTGCTGATTCGGTTGCCGTCCTCGGAGTAGACTGTCGATCGCATCTGCAACTTCTTCGTGTATTACCCACTTCTGGCGTTCGAGCATTTCGATCGCAATTGCAAAAGTAGGTGGTGATTTGCGCTCCAAAACTGTCTTTTGAGAACCGCGACGTCGGGCTTCGTCATCTCCCAGTGTTACGGCTTGGATACCCCCAATTAAATCGGCGAGAGTGGGGTTTTTCATCAAGTTTTCGATACGGTTCCCGTGGGCGGTACCGACTAATTGGACGCCTCTTTCGGCGATGGTTCGGGCGGCCAAAGCTTCCAATTCTGTGCCGATTTCGTCAATCACGATCACTTCTGGCATATGGTTTTCCACTGCTTCGATCATGACTTGGTGCTGAAGTTCGGGGCGGGAAACTTGCATTCTGCGAGCTCTGCCGATCGCGGGGTGTGGAATATCTCCATCTCCGGCAATTTCGTTGGAGGTGTCGATGATCACCACTCGTTTTTCCAAGTCATCGGCGAGTACGCGGGCAATTTCCCGCAGTGCAGTAGTTTTGCCGACTCCGGGGCGACCTAGCATCAGAATGGATTGGCCAGTTTCGACTAAATCGCGGATGATCTTGATTGTCCCAAACACGGCGCGACCAACTCTTAATGTCAAGCCGATTATCTCGCCGCTGCGGTTGCGAAGGGCGCTGATTCGGTGCAGGGTTTGCTCGATGCCGGCTCGGTTGTCGCCGCCGAAATCGCCTACTCGCTCAATACAGTATTTGAGGTCGGCTTTGGAAATCGGTGTTTGGGAAAGGTGTTCGGCGTTTGAGGGAAAACGGGCTTCTGGAAGGCGACCCAAGTCCATGACAATCTCGATCAGATTGTTGCGCTGCGGGTGCTGTTCTAAGGGTTGCCGGATGTGATCTGGCACGATGTCGAGTAATTGATTCAGGTCGTCTTTAATCTGCATTCGCCTTCCATCTATTCAGTGACGTTTTCAACCGATACTTTTTCGTTAACTTTCGCTAACAAATACATAAGTTGAGGTTTGATCTCAACCAAGGCGTATCAACCGATGCCCGAAGGAAGATCCCACGAGCACCATTTAGATCCCGGTTCATCTGATTTCCATCAGAATCTTTGATCGTTCTGCTACCACCAATCTTTTTGACTTCTCCAGTCCATGAAACAGTCTTTGAAGTGTAAGCTTCGTTGATAGAAGTTAAGGCAACTTTGCCTTGCTCCCAAGCTTTCCACTCCAGATGTTTTTTAAACTGGTAATGACTCAGAGTCAGCATTTGACGAACAGTTTTAGAACGAATCTTACGGCGTGACTTGCTCACCATTTGAGAAGACTCAAACGATGGGAGTACAATCACGTCGAAATTGTTAACTAAAAACTTAG
>REAP01000077.1 GCA_004294385.1 Oscillatoriales cyanobacterium
ACTGGAATCAACCTCAAACAGTCACCGTTACCGGAGTAGATGATACCCTAGTTGATGGGAATATTGCCTACAACATAGTCACTGCTGCGGCCACCAGTACCGATGCCAATTACAGTGGTGTTAATGCTACCGATGTCGCAGTTACTAATACTGATAACGACACTGCGCCTACACCAACACCAACACCAACTCCTGCGCCTACGCCAACACCAACTCCTGCGCCAACTCCCACACCAACTCCTGCGCTTACACCTACTCCTGCGCCTACACCTACTCCCACACCTGCGCCTACACCTACTCCCACACCTGCGCCTACACCTACTCCCACACCTGCGCCTACACCAACTCCTGCGCCTACACCTGTACCAATACCAATATCAACACCCACACCCACACCCACACCCGCACCGACACCCACGCCAACACCGACACCAACTCCATCGGAAACACCCGCGCCAATAATTAGCAACATCCCCAATGATGAGTGCATCTGCGACACAATTGCCTATCCCAATTTAAACCAACCTAACTCAGTTGAAAACACCATACTCGGTGGCATAGTAATTCAAATAGGCGCTGCGAAAAATGATGAATTTCTCGGTAGCAACAGGGGCAATATATTCGATGCTAAATCGGGGGATGACAACTTATCTGGTGGCGATGGAAACGACATATTCAACGGCAACGAAGGCAATGATTTTATCACTGGTGGTAATGGGGATGATCTTTTATTTGGAGATGAAGGAAACGACATCATCCTTGGTGACTTGGGCAGCGATTTAATCTTTGGAGGTAAAGGTAATGACTCGCTAAATGGCCGCGAAGGTGATGACATCGTTTTTGGTAACAGAAATGATGATTTCATTGATGGTGGCAAGGGAAATGACACTTTATATGGAGGTAAAGGTGATGACATCATCCTTGGTAGTGATGGTGATGACTACCTGTTTGGAAATGAGGGTTCGGATACTATTTGTGGTGGCGAATCCAATGATTTAATCAGAGGTAACGAAGGAACAGATATCCTGGGAGGCTGCGAAGGAAATGATACTCTTTATGGAGGGGAAGATAACGATACTCTCATGGGCGGGAAAGGCAATGATATCCTTTACGGAGATTTGGGAAATGATAGTTTGATTGGCGGTAGCGGCAACGATATTTTTGTCTTAACAACTGGTCAAGGATTTGATATTATCGGTGATTTTACCGTGGGTCAAGATTTGATTGGATTAGCTGGTGGTTTGAGTTTTGGTCAGTTGGAAATAACTCAAAATAATCAGGGAACAATTATCAAAAACCTCTTGACAGGGGAGCAGTTAGGTGTGATGATTGGAGTGAGTACCAATGCGATTACATCTGCTAGTTTTCGGTTGATTTAGGGAAAGAATGAAAAGTGCGATCGCCCTTGGTAGTGAATTAAGGGCGATCGCAATAATCTACCGGGATAGGGGCTTTTCATTAGACCTTTCCAAAAAAGCAGGTCTTGAACAGGCAGGATGCCTGTTCCACAATGAATATGATCGAGGTCTATTTGTTACTTTTTACCAACTCGGCCAGCGGTTCTGAGAATTTGACAAGCTAAAATTGCCGCACCAAACCCATTATCAATATTCACCACCCCAACACCAGCCGCACAAGAATTCAGCATAGTTAAAAGAGGCGCAATCCCGCCAAAACTAGCGCCATAACCAACACTTGTGGGCACAGCAATCACTGGACAATCTGCCAAACCAGCAACCACACTCGCCAACGCACCTTCCATACCCGCAACCGCAATCAACACATCAGCATCATCAATTACGTGACGATTACTCAGCAAGCGGTGAATCCCGGCAACTCCCACATCCCACAAACGCTGTACCTGAAAACCGCAAAGTTCCGCAGTAACGGCCGCTTCTTCTGCTACAGCTAAATCTGCTGTTCCTGCACTAATAATTGTTACTTTACCTGGATGTTGCGAAGTTGGAGAACTAGCAGAAATTGCACAAATTCGGGCTTTTTGATGATAGCACAAATCGGGTATTTTTTGTTGTAATTGCTCGAAAACTTCCGGCTCAATTCGTGTGGCCATCACCGCAGGGTTTCGCCCGCGCATCGCCTGGATAATCTCCACAATTTGGTCTGGTGTTTTACCTGGGCCCCAGATTACTTCTGGGAAACCGGTTCTTAATTTGCGGTGGTGGTCAATTTTTGCAAAATCGCCCACTTGTTCAAAGTCAAAATGCTTTAATTTGTCTAAAGCGGTGGCGGGACTGATATCACCAGCGGCCACAGATTCGAGTAACTTTTGTAAGATTTCAGGTTCCATAAATATTGGGAATTGGGTATGGGGAATTGGGTATGGGGAATTGGGCATTGGGCATTGGGCATTGGTAATAGCAATTTTTTATGAGGCTGCATAGCATCTGATCCCCCCTAACCCCCCTGGTGGGAGGGGGGGACAAGATTTTTATCAAAGTCCCCCTTCTTAAGGGGGATTTAGGGGGATCGAGATATGTGCAACTTCACATTAAATTGGTATAAAAGCTAACAAATAACTAATCACCAATAACTAATAACCAATAACTATTCGGTAATTTTTAGTTCGTACAAATTCCAGAAAGCACCTCCTATGGCACTGTATTTAATTCCCGAAATGCGATCGCGCACAGCCTCAAAAGTCAAGGGATTCACCATATAGATAAACGGCACTTGTTCTGCGATAATCCGCTGTGTCTCGGCATAAAGTTCCTTGCGCTTCACTTCGTTTAATTCCTGGGAAGCCTTCACGTAAAGGTCATCAATTTTCTGTTCCCACTCAGCCACTTCCCAACCTTTGATCGGTGGTTCTCCCGCTTGCGGCCCCTGATTGAAACTGTGCAAAGTGCCGTTAACCGACCAAATATTGTAGCTACTGTGCGGTTCCAGACCTCCGGTAAAAGCGCCGAGGTAAGTATCCCAATTTTTACTCAAACGCAGCTTTTCCACATAAGTGTTAAAACTGAGAAATTGAGTATCAATTTGCATTCCCAGTTTGCCCAAATCTTGTTTGATTTGCGTTCCCATTTGTTCCCGAACTTTTTTCCCCGCAGCCATTAACAAAGTAAATCGCACTTTGTTGCCCTTAGTATCCAGTAATTCCCCTTTGGTATTATACTTGAAACCAGCACTTAACAGCAAATCTTTGGCTTTTTGGAGATCGTAGCTGTAAGTTTTTAATCCTTCTTTTGGGGACAAGTAGAACGGGCTTTGGGCTGGAATTGGGGAATGCAGGGGTGCGCCAAGTCCGCGATAGATGTTGTTAGTCATGGTGTCGCGATTGATGGCGTAGGCGATCGCCTGTCGGAACTCTTTAGTCGCGAACCACCGAGACTTAATCGGGTCTACAAAGGGCTGTTTTTGAGGATTACGCCCCTTATTTAGGTTGAAACACATAAAGACACTGCCAGTGTCCGGGCCGCCGTTAAACACCGTATATTTACCCCGTTTTTCCTCCCGTTTTAGCAGCGGAAACACTTCTGGCTGCACGTCCAGACTATCCAAATCGCCCGATCGGAAATTCAGCAGTTGAGTATCAGTATTTTCGATGATTTGCCAGACAATTTGCTGGATGTAAGGCTGAGTAGTTCCCTGAGTATCTTTGCGCCAAAAATAGGGATTTCGTTCCAACACAACTCGCTGATTAGGAGTATAACTGAGCATTCGGTATTGACCGTTACCGACAATTTTTTTGGGGTCTGTATCGGTTCCCCAGGTACTCAGGAACTTCGGCTTTCCTTCACTATCTGTATTGCTGATTGATTCTTGTAAAATATGAGCTGGTAAAATCGGTATTCCCCCAGCATATCTAATAAATGGAGCAAAGGGTTCGGCGACGGAAAATTCAACGCGGCGGCTGTCAAGTTTTTTGAGTTTGGGAAATTGGCGACTCATCCCAACTCTCAGAGTATCTTTTAAACCGCTAGGGATTTTATCATTGAAATAAATTTTGTCATAGCTGAAGATAATGTCATCAGTAGTCATCGGTTCGCCATCAGACCATTTCAATCCTTCTCGCAGGGTGAAGACAATCTTTTTACCATCTTTGGAGACTTCCCAGGACTCGGCTAAACCGGGTTCTAGTTCTGATGTTAAACCGTTTTCGTTGATCAATCCTTCGTTGAGATAGCCAAAAACGCTATAGGCTGATTGATTTAGAGGGTAGTTAAAGGTGGCTGGGCCGCTGGGGGTGGGGACGATGAGTCTGTTTGTTAATTGCGATCGCGCTGGAGTGCACGCAGACAACGCTATAGTAACAATTGCTGCCAGTAAAATTATGAGCGATCGTAGTTTTGAATGTAACATCATAGAAATTTTCATAATTTTTTAGTGTACCATCTGCGTGGAACTATGACTGAGATTGTAGCCAACCGAGAAAGTCTTCAGTGCGCGAAAAATACTTGGTTATCCCTACTTCCCGCAAAGCATTTTGAACTGATGGCAGACCAAATTCTTTTGTATTATTGCTCAAAAATACCTTGACTTGATTAGGTTGTAAGTGTGCATGGTTCAAAATGCAGTTGAGAATTAAATTATCTGTCGGGTCTTCTTCAATAAAATTTGAATTCAAATTTTCTCGAAGTATTTGTGCTGTTAATTGGATCATTTCTACTTTTGTAACTAACAAATCAAGAGCATTAAAAAGACGTACATTAATATCATTGAGCAGCCCCTCATTCTCAGTAAGGGCTTCCTCTAAGTGGAAGACAAGAGACTGGGCAGATGGTGAAGTTTGATCTCGCTTTAGCTGACTGATTTGTTTTTGCATTTCACCGAAAAAACGGTTGCGTCGCTTGATCTCGTCTTCTAAAGCTGATAGTGCTTCCATGCAGCATCGCGTCCTGTAGCAATGCTCATCAAAAAGTTAGTCTCGATATATAAAATTGCCACCAATTTCTACTCCTGATTTTGTCGTTCCACCTGCTAGCAGTGGCAGTAAACCGATTTGTTCTATCTGTTCTGACGCAGTTGGAATCTGAGACTTCCAATGATAAGCTAAGTCGCGCAGCCATGCTTCAATCAATCTTGTTAGGTATCGCTTAAATATCCGCTTGTTGTGAAATTCAGGCTCATAATGGTGAAGTATCTCACCAGTGTTTAGAGAGCAAACAGGTTCAGATAAATTTACTCCGTCCCATTTAAAAATCAGAATTTGTTCGGTGTCAACAAACATAGCATAGGGAATGAGTGTGCGTTCCTCGGACATTTTTGCCAACGCAGCTTTCATCCAAGATATCATGCCATCGGCAATTCTCTGCTTTGCTGCTGTTTCTTGAGCTTGAATAATTTTCACCTCAATGAGCATGACTACCCGATCGTCCTTATCGACAGCGATGATGTCAACATCGATCGGGGTTTCGATTTCCAAGTTTTCGGCAAGCATAGATTTCCATCCTAAATGAGCTGAAAATTGTCATAACCTGACAACTATTTTAGCATTAATAAAACTACAGCGTAAGCTGCAATGCCTTCTTCTCTGCCGACGGGGCCTAATTTTTCGTTGGTGGTGGCTTTGATGCCGATTTGGTCTGGGTTGAGTTTGAGGACGCTAGAAATGCGATCGCGCATCTGCCCAATATGCGGTTTCAGTTTCGGACGTTCGGCTACAATTACAGAATCAATGTTGCCGATTTCCCAGCCTTTATCTAATATCAACTGGTTGACTTGTTCTAGCAAAACTAAACTATCAGCACCTTTCCATTTGGGGTCTGTCGGTGGGAAATAATGGCCGATATCTCCGAGGCTGAGGGCTCCTAACATGGCGTCCATAATCGCGTGAGTGAGCACGTCGGCGTCGCTGTGGCCGAGTAATCCTAATTCGTGGGGAATGTTCACGCCGCCCAGGATGAGGGGGCGATCGGTCACTAAGCAGTGAATGTCGTAGCCGTTGCCGATGCGAATGTTCATTTGGGAATGGGGAATGGGGAATGGGGAATAGGGAATGGGGAATGGGGAATGGGGAATGGGGAAAATCCAACTTCAAATATCCAAGCAATCAAATTTCATCTGGGTCAATACCCAACTCTCTTAACTTGGCAGCTAACCGTTCTTTGTGTTGCTTTTCAATTTCTAATTGTTGTATTGCCTCCTCTTTCTGTTGTCGCTCTAATTCTTTCTGTTGTCGCTCTAATTCGGCTCTTTGAGTTTCAGCTTCATCTCCCATTAATACTAAGTTTCCATCTGTATCAAAAAACCTCAACCAAGTACCTTGAGAGTTTTCTATTTCACCTTCCCATACACCCAGCCATAACCCTAACGATTCACAATATAATCTCCCTTGTTGATTAGGAGATAAGGATTGGTATCGACGATTAATTAATTCCCAACCTCTTAGAGAACTGGGATTTTTGGGATTGTAGACAAAATAATCTTGGGTTTTTAATTTACGCTCGTAGATGTCTTTTTTGGTGGTTAAATCTACTTCGGCAGTTGAGGGAGACATTAATTCAATTACCACATCTGGCAATCGACTGTCTTCTTCCCAAGCAATCCAAGCATCTCTATTTGTGGTTCCATCTACATCTAAGACAACAAAGAAATCTGGGCCTTTGAAGTCTTGATTTTTAACTTGGTTGGCACTGTAGTAGACAAACATATTGCCACCGACAAAAAAGTCTTGTCGATCGCGCCAGTAATATTTGAGGGATTGGATGAGTAAATTCATCGAAACTCTATGGTTATTGCTTTCCATCGGTTCGCCATCATCGGTAATTAAATCTATTGGTAACTTTTCTACGGCTAGTGACATAAGTTTATAGCTGGTAAAATTTAGTTTGTTATGTCTTGTTATGAAAACAGGCAAGATGCCTGTTCCACGATCAAAACAGGCAAGATGCCTGTTCCACGATCAAAACAGGCAAGATGCCTGTTCCACGATCAAAACAGGCAAGATCGCCCCTTATCCTATTCTGCCTTCTCCTGCAACCAAACCTCGTACAAATCTAGTCGGCGCGATCGCGTTTTTTCAATTTGCTTTTCCCTGCGCCAACGGGCAATTTCTGCGTGATTCCCAGATAGCAACACATCAGGAACCTTCAAACCACGAAAATCCGCCGGTCGAGTATACTGCGGATAATCCAAAAGCCCGTCCTCAAAACTCTCAAACTTCAGCGAATCTTCCTTCCCCACAGTTCCCCGCAGCAAGCGCAAAACTCCATTAATCAAAGCCAAAGCTGGAATTTCGCCCCCCGTGAGCACAAAATCGCCCAAGGATACCTCGCGAGTGACTAAATCCAAAACGCGATCGTCCACACCCTCATAATGACCGCAGATTAACACCAACTGATCGCACTCAGTGGCAAAACCCCGAAACATCTCCTGCTGCATCGGTTCACCCTGGGGAGTCAGCAAAATGACCTCGCGCCTAGGCAAAATCGGCAGGGACTCCACCGCCGCAAAAATCGGTTCTGGCTTCATCAGCATCCCCACTCCGCCACCGTAAGGCTCGTCGTCAACTCGATGGTGCTTGTCTGTGGTAAAATCACGAGGATTGACAAAATTCACCTGAGCAATATTTTTAGCGAAGGCTTTGCCCATCAGTCCCGACTCTAGGGGAGCCAAGAAAAATTCTGGAAATAGGGTAACAACGTCAAATCGCACAATAATTGGAATTTATCAACACACTTCCTCTAGTTTGACCTCTAGATGGCGATCGGTTTTCGGTAATTGTATTATTCTTCATAATTTCTTAAAATTTTTGCACCTCAATTTTTATTTTTATGTATACAACGGCAAAGTAGGGACACGGCAGTGCCGTGTCCCTACAAGAGCACTAAACTAGCTTCCTGATGTGCGCGCGATCGCGATCGCCGCTCAAATCTCCAGCCAAATTATTTATTCTTCAAAAGTCCGATCGTACCCACAACACGGCAAAATTTAATTTCACACCCAACCGAGGAAGACACACAATGCAGCAATTGACATCTCCAGCCGTTCCACAAAACATCCCCCAACGCACAAAAACCTCGATTATGGTGATCGGTGGAGCCGAAGACAAAGTTCACGGACGCGAGATTCTGAACACATTTTTTCACCGTTCTGGGGGTACAGAGGCTCGGCTGGCGATCGTTCCCTCAGCTTCGCGAGATCCAGAAGGGATCAGCAACCGCTACCGCACCATCTTTGATGAAATGGGTGTCAGTGCTGTCAAAGTTGTTGACATCCGCGAACGCGAACAGGCTGAAAACCCCGTGTGGAAAGATTACTTAGATGACTGTACGGGCGTATTTATCACAGGTGGCGACCAACTACGACTCTGTGGGTTGCTGGCGGACACACCAGTGATGGAAAAAATTCGCAAAGAAACCAGAGAAGGCAAAATTACTCTAGCTGGAACCAGTGCTGGCGCTGCTGTGATGGGCTATCACATGATTGCAGGTGGTGGAAGTGGTGCTTCTCCAAATCGCTCTTTAGTGGATTTGGCAAATGGGCTTAATATTATACCGTCCGTGATTGTAGATCAGCATTTTCACAACCGGAATCGGATGGCTCGGTTGTTGTCGGCGATCGCATCTCATCCAGATCTGCTGGCTCTTGGTATTGACGAAGATACCTGCGCCCTATTTGAAGGAGACGACACGATTAAAATCCTTGGTAAAGGAACCGTGACTATTGTTGATTCTAGGGAAATGCTGTACACCAACGAGCCTCACATAGGAGCAACAGAACCCTTGAGTCTGTTCAATCTACGCCTGCACGTACTTTGCCACGGAGATTGTTACAATATGCCTCTAGGCAAAGCTATGCCCTCCTCCGCCTGTGCCGAGTCTGGGTGGCCGTCTGAATGTCGTACCTCCAACTAAGACAGCAAATAATAGTCATCACCGATCGTCATTAGTCATTATTTGCTAGCCAAAGATTGAGGACGGAGGATAAGCTATTGGATAATCTGGAATCCCACGTCGGGCGTGCCCGATCGCCGGATGGACGTGGAGCTTCCCATCTCACAGCTAAAATCTCAAATTCGGTGGGCACTAACTGAAAAATCAGTACAAAAATGTTCTTAGCGAACAGTTTATCGGGGACTCAGGCTTGAAATTGAATAAATGATCCAATAAAGTCAAAAATAGTAAGCGTGGATTAGATAGCGCTGCCAAAAGTTGTTTAATTAATGCTGATTGTAACAACCCAAAGTTTCTCTCCAACGCATCAAGTCGAGTCACGGCGACTAAAATGACCTAAGTCGTTTTTCATCCCCCAACTCAAAGTTGAGGCTTTCCAAACATCTACGAGGTTTTATGAAAATACTAAAAATCCAGACATTGCGCGGCCCCAACTACTGGAGCATTCGACGACAAAAATTGATCGTCATGCGTCTAGATTTAGAAGAATTGGCAGACAAGACCACAGCCCAAATTCCCGGTTTCTACGAGGGTTTGCTGACGGTTCTACCTAGTTTGTACGAGCATTTTTGTTCCCCAGGTCGTCAGGGAGGCTTCCTGCAACGTGTCAAAGAAGGCACGATGATGGGACACGTCATTGAACACGTCGCCCTAGAACTTCAGGAAATGGCAGGAATGCCTGCGGGATTCGGTCGCACCCGTGAGACTGCGACTCCGGGTACTTATCAGGTGGTACTTGAGTATCAAAACGAACAAGCAGGTCGCTATGCTGCCAGGGCTGGCGTTCGTATGTGCCAGAGCATTGTCAATACCGGCACTTACTCACCTACAGAGTTAGCTCAAGATTTAAGAGACCTCACAGATTTTGCTGCGTCGGCGGCTTTGGGGCCGAGTACCGAAACACTGATCAAGGAAGCAGAATCTCGTGGAATTCCCTGGATAGCTTTGGGTGCAAGGTTTATGATTCAGTTGGGTTACGGGGTTCACCAAAAGCGGATTCAAGCAACTTTGAGCAACCGTACAGGAGTTTTGGGGGTAGAACTAGCTTGCGACAAGGAAGGTACTAAAAATATATTGGCTAGTGCTGGTGTGCCGGTGCCCAGAGGTACGGTAATTCACTATTTAGATGAACTCCAAAGTGCGATCGAAGATGTGGGCGGTTATCCGATTGTGATTAAACCGCTAGATGGCAATCACGGACGTGGAATTACGATCGACATTAATTCCAGGGAAGTAGCAGAAGAAGCCTATGATCTCGCCAGCGCCGCATCGAAAACGAAAAGCATAATTATTGAACGCTATTACACCGGTCGCGACCACAGAGTTTTGGTAGTGAATGGTCAAGTTGTTGCAGTGGCTGAACGAGTTCCCGCTAACGTTGTGGGAGATGGCAAATCTACAGTAGAAGAACTGATTGAAGAAGTAAACCGCGATCCGCAACGGGGAGATGGACATGATAATGTTCTGACTCGGATTGTTCTAGATAAATTGTCTTTGGATTTGCTCGACAAACAAGGATACGCGATCGACTCCGTATTACCCGTCGGGAAAAGAGTATTTCTGCGCGCCACAGCAAACTTGAGCACTGGTGGAATTGCAGTCGATCGCACCGACGAAATTCACCCCGAAAATGTCTGGTTATTTTCCAGAGTTGCCAAAATCATCGGTTTGGACATCGCCGGCATTGATGTTGTAACTTCCGATATCTCGAAACCATTGCGCGATACGAACGGAGTCATCGTCGAAGTCAACGCCGCACCTGGTTTCAGAATGCACGTTGCACCGAGTCAAGGTTTACCCCGCAATGTCGCAGGCGCGGTGATGGATATGCTATTCCCTTCGCCTCAACCCAGCCGGGTGCCAATTTTGGCGGTGACAGGGACAAATGGCAAAACTACGACTACTCGCCTCCTAGCCCACATTGTCAAGCAGACTGGCCAAATTACGGGCTACACAACCACCGATGGCACTTATATTGGTGAATATTTGGTCGAAAGCGGAGATAATACTGGGCCCCAAAGTGCTCAGTTGATTTTGTCTGATCCGACGGTGGAAGTGGCGGTACTGGAAACGGCTAGAGGCGGAATTTTGCGATCGGGCTTGGGATTCGACCAATGCGATGTCGGCGTCGTCTTGAACGTCGCAGCAGACCACTTAGGAATTGGTGACATCGACACCGTAGAACAACTGGCTACCCTCAAGAGCGTGCTCGTCGAGTCGGTGATGCCCAAAGGCTATGCAGTCCTGAATGCAGATGACCCTCTGGTAGCACGGATGGCGCAAAGTGTCAAGGCTCAAATTGCATATTTTTCGATGAACCCAGACAACGAACTGGTTGCCAGACATACCGCTGCGGGCGGGCTGGCTGCGATTTACGAGAATGGCTACTTGTCGATCCTAAAAGGCGATTGGACGTTGAGAATCGAACAGGCTGTGAACGTTCCCTTGACGATGGGCGGACGAGCACCATTTATGATTGCCAACGCTTTGGCTGCTTGTTTGGCAGCTTTTGCCCAAGGATTGAAAATAGAAGACATTCGGACTGCTTTGTCAACCTTCCAAGCATCGGTTGGTCAAACTCCCGGACGGATGAATCTGTTTAATATGGGCCGCTATCACGCTTTGCTGGACTATGCCCACAACCCGCACAGTTACAAAGCTTTGGGCAGTTTCGTGCAGAATTGGGACGGAATGCGAATCGGGGTAGTTTGTGCTCCTGGAGACAGGCGAGATGAGGATTTTGTGACGCTGGGCAAACTTTCGGCCGATATGTTCGATCGCATTATTGTGAAAGAAGATCTCGATCGGCGCGGCCGAGAACCCGGTGTTGTGGCAAAGTTAATTTGTCAGGGAATTGCAGAGGCAATTTCTGCACGAACCCCGGATCAATCTAAAGTTGAATACGAGTTGATTCTCGATGAAACAATTGCGGTTAACAAGGCTTTAGATGAAGCACCGGCTGGCAGTTTGGTAGTGATTTTACCTGAAGGTGTCACCAAAGCTTTGAGTTTAATTGAAGCGCGGAAACCGATTCAGGAATCTGCGGTAACTCAAAGCCTTGTTGCTAAATCGCAGTCTCAAGATAGTTTGAAAACGACTGTGAATCAAGGCTAAAGTCTTGAGTCTGATTTAATTAATAGGTTGGGTTTACTTGTATTAAACCCAACCTATTTTTTTGGCTGTATTTATAAATATGACTTTTATGAAGTCAAAGTTATGAATTTTATGAATTGACATTGAGGGTTATTTATTTCATGATCTAATTAACAGCTTTTACACGGAAGTTTTTTTATGGCTTTACAAACAGACCCATCAGAAATATCTTTCTTAATTGGCGGTAAAATATCCAAATTTCATCTCCTAGAATTGCAATTGCAAGAACTTACCAAGATTGCATGGACGACAGAGGAGTCCTTTCGGCAGCCACAGTTTTTGCTGAATTTAAACGATTTTTCTCATACGCCTTCACCAGCCCAAGTTGTTGAGGCTTTGATACGCCATGCAGAACGAATTACACCAGGTTTTCAGGTACCTTATATGGTGCCGCGCGTACTTGTGGAAGAAGTAATAGCATATCCATTGGCAATAGGACTCTTTGAGGTCGATGAGGAGGGATGGGTGACAATCAGAGTAAGGTCAGATTTCTTTGAGGATCAATTAACAGGACAAGCCATTATAGCCCATGAAACTTGTCACTATATTTTGGAAAACTTTGGAATCCGTAAAAGTGATTTTAAAGAGAACGAGCGTTACACAGATTTATGTATGTTTGTTTGTGGCTTTGGTCAAATATTTATGGATGGATATAAACGGCTACCATCACAATATGATTATCGCCCAGGGCATCATTTAGGTTATCTAACTGACGCAGAGTATGAATTTGCCAATCATTATGTCTTACAACTCCGGCAGTCCAATGCACTAAAATATCCTAGTGAACTAGATAGGTTGAGAAACAGCTTATTAAAACTTGTCTATGGCGACCAAGATGTTTGTAAACGACTTATTCAGGCAGAGCAGAGACGTAATCCTCATAAATTGGAGATAGATTTGTATCGTGATGCAATTGAACGTCTGGAAAGAGATCGCGGAAGATAGATAAATAATTAAATCTCATCTGAGGAGGGAACAAATCAATGATTAACCATGTTTTGCATGATAAATATTTGACTCAATCATTGCTTGGTCATAAAAGAAGTCGTAGAACGTTTCTAGCAAAGGATTTAAATACTAAATCACTGGTTGTGATCAAACTATTACTGCTTGGAAACGACTTTGCTTGGGAAGATTTTAAGCTGTTTGAGCGTGAAGCAGAAGTCCTGAAATCTCTTAACTCTCCAGCTATTCCTCGATACTTAGATTTCTTTGAGGCGGAAACTGAATGGGGTAAAGGTTTTGCCTTAGTTCAAAGCTACATCGAAGCCAAGTCACTCCAAGAGTGGGTGCAAGCTGGACGTGTATTTAGTCAGGAAGATATCAAGGGTTTTGCTACACAGTTATTAGCCATTCTAGATTACCTACATCTGCATCAGCCACCCGTAATCCACCGAGATATTAAGCCGAGTAATATTTTGTTGGGCGATCGATCGGGCAATCATCCCGGTAAAATTTACTTGGTAGACTTTGGTTCTGTGCAAACGGCAAGTCATGAAGGTGGAACCATTACCATTGTTGGAACCTACGGCTATATGCCTCCAGAACAATTTGGTGGGAGAGCTTTACCAGCTTCCGATCTTTATAGTTTGGGTGCTACGCTAATCTATCTGATCACTGGACAACATCCTGCCGAGATCCTTCAAGATGATCTACGCATTAACCTGAAACCAGCGGCTGAGAATAATTCTGAACTTACTGCTTGGCTGGAATGTTTGACTGAACCAAGTTTAAAACAACGTTTTGGGACTGCTGCCGAAGCATTGAAATCTTTAGAACAACCCCCAACTCCTGTTAGTCGCCAGATACCGCCGCCCAAATGCAGCAAGTATCTCGTCGTCAAAACGACTGAGATGTTTCATTGGGTAGTGCCTGCTACTACCAAATTACTGGATGCAATAGATGCAGGTTATCGATGGTTCGGGGGAGGAGCAATACCTACCTTGACTACCCACATTTCTGTTATTGTCTCTGTAATTTGGGCAATAGTGAGCTGGAGTTTTTTAATATGGATCATCTTCGGTTTGATAGTAGCTTGTGGCCCCTGGGCCATAGGATTCAGCATCTTGTTTACTGTCCTAATTGTTTGGGGCCGATTCGAGGGATTAGTCCAACCCCTTGCAGAGACACACCTCAAAATTGACCGAAATGGTATTCTGATCACCCATTATCTTTTCGGAAAATCTTGGCATAGCCTAAATGATCCACGTGAGGATGTTCAAAAAATATGTTTTACACCTAAATATCTCTACGAATACGCATCTTCTGAAACGGAAGGAGTTGAAGGAAGTAAAAAAGTCTACTCTACTGAGAGAAAAGCAACCCTTGAGCTGTGGTTAAGTTATAAAAAATTTAGTATTCCGGGAACCTACCGATTTAACGATCGCGAGTTAGAGTGGCTGGCTCAAGAGTTAAGCGCTTTTCTTGGTGTAGAATTGGAAGTCACACCCACAATCAGTTTGCCAGCAGACTAATAAGTCACTTTGACACTTGTGTAAGTCCTGAAGTAATAGCCTATGTAAGATAAGTTTCGGTTGGCAATTGTTAGCAAAAAGACTAAAATAAATTATAGATTTACTCCCAAAAGTTTTCCATGCCTCCCGAAAAAATCCTCCTACAATACTGGCGCGAACTTGGCCCCGCCGATCGCGCAAAAGTCCTTCAGTTTACCCAAGCTCTAGCGCTCAAATCTTCACCTGAATTTACCCCCAAAACACAGCTCGGTCAAACCCTGTGGAAACTTCGCCAACGGGCGATAGCCAACGCTATGAAACTCCTCAATGAAGTGGAGTTAGAGCAAGAAATTGCCGATCGTCGAGGTGGCTACGGTGTCTGATAAACTAACTTATCTGGATTCAGCAGAACCGGCCGGGCGGGTTTATGAAATTGTCAATTTTAGGCAATTATTATTGGTGAACCCGCCCCTACAAGAATTATATCTATTTAACCGAACCTGATATGATTCATCTCTCTGATCTCTTCCTCTGTGTTCTCTGCGTACTCTGTGGTTAAATCATTCCGATCCAAATCAGAATTGAAATTACCCCTTAACAACCGCCCACTGAGTCACCGGTGCCAGCGGTTTCCAACCCTGAAAAGAACCGATCGCACCAACCCGCTGAATCCCAATTCTAATTAGTTCCCCACCGTGCAAAGAATGCCATTGCAAAACTTTCAATTCGCTCTCAATTGTCACCGCATTCACCACCAAACGGCCACCCTCACCCAAAGCATCCCAACAAGTTTCTAGCAAACCTTCTGCGGTGACACCACCACCGATGAAAATAGCATCTGGTTGAGGCAAATTTGCCAAAGCATCCGGCGCTGATCCTGCGATAATTTTGAGTTCCGAAACACCCAAATTAGAGGCATTTTCAGCGATGTATTGCAGTCGAGTTGGATGGCGCTCGATCGCGATCGCCCGACAACCCCGATGACTCCGCATCCATTCGATCGCGATCGAGCCACAACCCGCACCCACATCCCACAGCAACTCACCCGGAACCGGTGCTAACGTTGACAGAGTAACGGCTCGAATCTCCCGCTTGGTAAGTTGTCCATCGTGCAAATAAGCACTATCTGGTAAACCCGCAGTTCGAGGGAAAATCGCAGTTTCGCGATCGGCTGCAACTGCGATCGCGATCGCATTCAAATCAGCCAAATCCGATTCATTCCAGGCTGCTGCAACCCCCTCAATCCGCCGTTCCGCATCCCCGGACATCCGCTCGAACACAGTCATCAAACTGCAACCAAATCCCCGAATAGTCAACATTTTGGCCACAAGATCCGGCGTATGTCGATCGGCACTCAACACCAGCAATCGTGCGCCCGGATAGAGAGAAAGTGCGATCGAGGAAACTGGGCGATTCGTCAAACTGAAAGTCTCAACATCCGCCAAAGCCCAGCCCAGACGCGCGCAAATCAAGCTAAAAGCCGATGCTGTGGGAATCACATTCATTTCCGAAATGGGAATCCAGCGCGACAAGGTGACACCAATCCCGTGACACATCGGATCGCCACTGGCTAACACGCAAATCGATTCTCCCCGGCGGCGCACGATTTCATCGACGGTTGCTTGTAATGGCGATGTCCAGAGCAATTGTTCGCGAGTATCGTCGGCTGCTAACATGGCTAGGTGACGGGCACCACCGACAATGACTTGAGCGCGATCGAGCAGACAACGGGCGATCGCACTTAATCCCGATAATCCATCTTCGCCTATTCCCACCACTGAAAGCCATTTGTCTACCATCGCCACTACTCCTGAAAATTTTTCCACTCTTCAGCATGAATGTATTCCAAGCATATTTGTTGAGAGTTTTGGTTTTTGAGAGCCAAATCGTGATATATTTCTTAAGCCTGAAAGTGGGAAAGTCCGGTGTAATTCCGGCGCTGTGCCGCAACTGTCAAAGCCAGAATGCCGATTTCAGGAGGTTTACATTACATTCCCTGCGTCGCACGGGGAGAGGTTTATTTGTTAGTTTTGAGTGAATTACCGACTTGTCCGGGCCTATTCTCCGGTTCTCGCGCCCGCGACGGAATATTATCGAGGATGCGGATTCCGGGGGGAATTTTAAATGTACAGCAGTGTCGGGCGATCGCACATTTGATCGACAATTACAGCACCGGTTCCATACAAATCACCAATCGGGCAAATTTGCAAATCCGAGAAATCCACTCGGAAATTCCCCCAGAGGTTTGGCAGAATTTGCAAGAATTGGGACTAGCGTCTAGGCTGGTTGAAGTTGACCCGATTCGCAACATGATGGCAAGTCCGACAGCAGGAATCGATCGCCAACAATTACTCGATACTCGCCCCTTAGTTCAAGCTTGGGATAATCACCTACAAACTCATCCTGAGTTATCGGAACTTTCGGCTAAATTTAGTGTTGGCTTTGACGGCGGAGAATTGGTCTCGATTCGCGATCGCCTCAATGATATTTTATTAGTGGCCCAAAGGCGATCGGTAGATGCGGAAATCTGCTTTCGGCTGCACTTAAATGGCAATCCAGAAAACTGTGGTGATACAGGGATTCTGATTCAACCTTCCCAATGTATCTCAGTTTTAGCAGCCTTAACCCATGAGTATTTTGAATACACCAAAATTCGGCATCGAATTAAAGGTAAAAAACCGCGTTTGCGTCACCTGCTAGCAGATTGGGGTGTGGAAAGTTATCTAGAACGGGTACAGCAGAATTTGTCCTTTCCATTACAACTCACATCTTGTAACTTTGCTAACAACAGGCAAGATGCCTGTTCCACAAAGAATGAGTTTGATTGTGGGAGTGAATGCTCTTGTGGGGTGGGCATCTTGCCCGCCCGCACCTTTTCTAACAACAGGCAAGATGCCTGTTCCACAAAGAGTGAATTTGATTGTGGGAGTGAATGTTCTTGTGGGAGTGAATGCTCTTGTGGGGTGGGCATCTTGCCCGCCCATTCCATATCTAAAAAATCCATCCCCAATCACCAACATCTCGGCATTCACCCCCAGCAACAATCCGGTTTATCCTATATCGGAATTGCACTGCCATTGGGTAAGCTAGAATCAAAGCAACTGCGAAATTTGGCAAATTTAGCCCAAAACTTCGCCGGAGGCACTCTGAGACTCACACCTTGGCAAAATCTATTGATTTCTGACATCCCCAACTCCCAGTTATTACAAGTCAAACAACAAATAACTGACTGGGGATTCCATTGGTCAACAACCAATCTAGAGTCGTGCCTAATTGCTTGTGCAGGTAGCAGCGGCTGTGCGTCGGCGATGACAGATACCCAAAGTCACGCCCTAGCAATGGTGCAGGATTTAGGGCAAAAATTAAAGATCGATCGCCCAATTAACATTCATTTCAGCGGCTGCGAAAAATCCTGCGCCCAACATTCTCCCATTGATATAACCTTAGTGGGAATTCAAATAAAACAAGGAAATGAGACGATCGCAGGTTATGACATTTACGCAGGTAAAACAGAATCACCTTTTGGGCGACAAATTTTCCAGGGCGTGAGTGTGGATCAGATATCTAGTTCGATCGCCCAAATGCTGCAAATATATCAACAATTGCGATCGCCCGACGAATCCTTTGGCGAATTTATCGATCGAAGTGCGATCGACCAATTGCAGCAATGGTTTAAGAGCGAGTCCGGTTAATCAATTTCCAGTTTCCGGCTTGAGTCTGCTCGATCGGCTTTTACCAATAGTCCTAGACGCAAAAAACCCGGTTTCTCCGAAAAATCGTCGATAGATCCGAGATATATTGACGCAAAAACCGGGTTTTTGGCCGCGCGTCCCTAAAATCCTTCTAACGCGCTATTATTGACACAAATATGGTGCGTCTTGACTTCGCGTTAATTTTTCGCAAAAAAATCAATATGCTCTCCATTCCAGGCGTTGCCGTTGTGACACTTCTCTATGAAAGTGCCAACTCTCTGGTTTACCGAGCCATTCGGGAAGCAGATCAAGGGCCAGTCATCCTCAAACTTCTCAAAGACAGCTACCCCACAGCTCAAGAATTGGTGCGCTACCGCACCGAATACCGCATTACCCGAAAGTTGAAAGAGGCGGGAGTCGTGCAAGTTTATGACTTGCAAAAATACCAAAACACCCTCGTGATGTTTCTGGAGGACTTTGGCGGCGAATCGTTGAAAATATTGATGCAGCAGCGTCAGTTTAGCCTAAAGGAGTTTCTGCAAATTGCGATCGCCACAACTGAAACTTTAGGGCAAATTCACATCGCCAATATTATTCATAAAGATATTAACCCCTCAAATATTGTTTACAACCCGAAAACGGAACAATTAAAAATTATTGACTTTGGCATTTCCACTCAGCTAAGCAGAGAAACACCGACTCTGAAAAACCCCGGCATTCTGGAAGGAACCCTCGCTTACATCTCACCAGAACAAACCGGGAGAATGAATCGTACTCTCGATTACCGGGCTGATTTTTACTCCCTCGGTGTCACATTTTACGAATTGCTGACAGGAAAACTGCCTTTTGAAACAGAAGATGCTTTAGAGTTAGTTCACTGCCATATTGCCAGACAGCCAGTTACCCCCCAGGAAATCGAGCCAAATATTCCTCTGATTATCTCCCAAATAGTTATTAAATTGATGGCGAAGAATGCCGAAAATCGCTATCAAACAGCATTAGGATTGAAGCACGATCTAGAAAAGTGTCTCGTTCAATTACAAGCAACGGGTAACATTGAAAAGTTTGCCTTGGGAAAGCGGGATATTACAGACCGTTTCTTGATCCCAGAAAAGCTCTACGGCAGAGAAACTGAAGTTTCCAATCTCTTAGCAGCTTTTGAACGAGTTGCATCAGGACGATCCCCCCAACCCCCCTTATTAAGGGACTCATCCGACTCCCCCCTGAGTAGGGGCGGTGGATGGTGCGTGCCCGCCCTAGGGGAGGAAGCGAATTTATCCGGCAGTGAACTGATGCTAGTCGCTGGCTTTTCTGGGATTGGTAAAACCGCATTAGTAAACGAAGTTCATAAGCCGATCGCCAAACAACAGGGCTATTTTATTAAAGGCAAATACGACCAATTTGGGCGCAATATTCCTTTCTCAGCCTTTGTCCAAGCTTTTCGGGATTTAATGGGGCAATTATTATCAGAATCCGATGCTCAATTACAAATATGGAAAACCAAGATTCTCACCGCAGTAGGCAATAATGGGCAAGTCTTAATTGAGGTGATTCCTGAATTAGAACGCATCCTTGGCGCTCAACATCCAGCAATAGAATTATCGGGGAGTGCAGCACAAAATCGCTTCAATTTGCTGATGCAGAATTTTGTGCAAGTATTTACCACCGCCGAACATCCCTTAGTGATATTTTTGGATGATTTGCAGTGGGCAGATTCGGCATCTTTGAAGTTGCTACAACTATTAATGGAGGATAGGGGGCATCTGTTAGTTTTGGGTGCTTATCGGGATAATGAAGTATCGCCTACTCATCCGTTTATATTGACAGTAAATGAGATTATTAAGTCTGGGGCAATGGTGAATACTATTATGTTACAACCATTGAGTTTAGCAGATCTGAATCAATTGGTAGCAGATACGTTGATTTGCGATTTATCTTTGGCTCAACCGTTAACAGAATTAGTCTATCAAAAAACTCAGGGTAATCCCTTTTTCTCGACTCAATTTCTGAAGGCATTGTATGATGATGGGCTGATTACTTTTGACCCCCCTCAGTCCCCCCTTAGTAAGGGGGGAAGTACAGGGGATTCCCCCCTTAGTCAGGGGGGAAGTACAGGGGAGTCCCCCCTTACTAAGGGGGGAAGTAAAGGGCATTGGCAGTGCGATATTGCTCAAGCTAGACTTACCCACGCCTCGGATGTAGTGGAGTTTATGGCGGCGCAATTGCAGAAGTTGCCCCAAGAAACTCAGGATGTTCTTAAGTTGGCAGCTTGTATTGGAGCGCAGTTTGATTTAGATACATTGGCAGTTGTCAGTGAAGAATTACCAGAAAAAACGGCATCAGCACTGTGGAAAGCTTTGGAAGAAGAACTGATTTTACCGATTCACGAAAATTATAAATTTTTTATTCCAACAGAGGCTCAATTCAAGACTGATTCTATTTCCAATCCAACTTATCGGTTTCTACACGATCGCGTCCAGCAAGCCGCTTATTCATTGATTCCCGATCGCCAGACACCAGCCACTCACCTCAAAATAGGACAATTGCTGCTACAAAGTTCCTCAGAGATGGAAAGAGAGGAAAAACTGTTTGATATTGTCGAGCATTTGAATTTGGGGCAGGAGTTAATCGCCCAAGCAAATGAGCGGGAAGCCTTAGCTCAACTTAACTTAAAAGCTGGACAGAAAGCTAGAAATTCTACCGCTTACGCTGCGGCAAAAGTTTATTTGCAAATAGGGATAGAGTTACTGACAGATAACTGTTGGCAAAGTCAATATGAATTGACATTAAATCTTTATGTTGCTGCTGTCGAAGTTGCCTATTTGAATGCTGACTTTGATGATATGGAGCAGATAGCAGCAGAGGTGTTGGAGAAAGCCCAGACAATTTTAGACAAAGTTAAAACTTACGAAATTTTAATGACAGCCCAGACAGCCCAGAACAAGATGTTGGAGGCGATCGCAGTAGGCAGAGATGCACTGGCGCAATTGGGAGTTGAACTCCCTAACGAATCCGAACAAGTTAAGATAGATCTAGCGCTACAAAGCCTTACCAGACAACTCCAAGACAGAAGGATTGAGGAACTACTTAACTTGCCCGTAATGACCGATCTTCAGATTCAAGCAGCCATGCCAATATTAGGAATATTATGGTCGCCGATTATTCAAGCCATGCCGAGTTTAACGCCACTACTGAGCTCCACGATGGTGAGTTTATCGCTCCAGTTTGGGAATTCACCTGCATCGACGGTGGGGTATTTGATTCACGGTGTGGTGCTATGTTCTTTTTTGGGAGATGTCAAAACTGGCTATGGCTTTGGTAAATTGGCATTGAATTTACTCGATCGGTTTAATGCACCGGAATTTAAGTGCATGATTATAGCTGTATTTAGTAGCTGGATTCAGCATCACCAAGAAGCTCTTAGGGCAACGATACCAATGAGTAAAGATGGGTATATGGCTGGCATGGAAACTGGCGATTTTCTATACGCTGGCTATAACCTAACCGTTTGCTTTGAGGGCAATTTGTTTGGTGGGGTAGAAATAGATACTTGGGAAGCCGAACTGGCAGATTACAGTGCTGCATTCGCTCAAGTGAAGCAATATTCTGCCCAGACCCTTTTGGAGATGACGTGGCAGACGACGAAAAACTTCAGGGAAACCGTGAGTACACCGGATTGTCTAATCGGCCAGGTCTACGATGAAACGGTGATGATTCCCAAGTACCATCAGGACAATGTATTCACGGCGATTGCTATGGTATACACATATAAATTAATGCTTGCTTACTTCTTTGGTAATTATCCGGCCGCCCTAGGCCACATTGCCCAAGCCAAGCCGTATTTAATGTCAGTATCGGGAATAATTTTTTTCCCCATTTTCCATTTCTACGCCGCCCTGACGCACTTAGCACTCTTTCCCACTCACCCAGAAATTGAGCAAGCTGAAATTTTTGCTCTGGTGGAAACCCATCAAACTACTCTGCACCAATGGGCGCAAAATGCTCCCATGAATTATCTGCATAAATGGTATTTAGTGGAGGCAGAAAAGCAACGGGTTTTTGGCAATAAAGCCGAGGCGATAGACTTGTACGATCGCGCTATCTCCCTCGCTCAAGAAAATCAATTTCTCAACGAAGAAGCCCTAGCCAATGAACTAGCAGCTAATTTCTATCTAGAATGGGGCAAAGAAAAATTTGCCCAAATCTATATGATTGATGCCTATTATGGTTATGTCCAATGGGGAGCCACTGCTAAGGTAAAGGATTTAGAAACGCGATATCCCCAGTTATTGAAGGTAACTCAACCGGGAAGGAAAAACACTCAAACTAGCGTATCCATGACAACTACGGGTTCGGGTAATCACGTAGATATCACCGCAGTCATGAAAGCTTCTCAGGCGATTTCCGGCGAAATATTGCTGGATAAGCTACTGTCTAGTTTGATGAAAATTTTGATTGAAAATGCAGGGGCGCAAAGGGGATATCTGATTTTGTCAAGCCAGGAACAACTGTTAATTGAAGCTGAAGGGACAACTGATGGCGCTAGCGTCACCGTCTTACAGTCAATCTTAGTTGATAATTGTCAAGAACTTTCCTCTGCGATTGTGAATTATGTCGCCCGCACTCAAGAAAGTGTGGTACTAGATGATGCTGTGAAGGAGGGACAATTTACTAACGATCCATATATCCAAAAGCATCAGCCTAAATCAATTTTATGTGTGCCGCTGATTAATCAATCTCAAATCGTTAGTATTGTTTATCTGGAAAATAATCTGACAGCAGGAGCTTTTACGCCAGAAAGAGTGGAATTATTAAAAGTATTATCTGGACAGGCGGCTATTTCGATTCAAAATTCTAAGCTTTATACAGAAGTACGCGAAAGTGAGAAGATGCTGGCTCAACTCAATAAAGCTTACGAGCGTTTCGTCCCCAGTCAATTCCTCAAATTTTTAGATAAATCAAGCATCATTGATGTGGAATTGGGCGACCAAGTGCAGTTGGAAATGTCGGTTTTGTTTTCCGATATTCGCGACTTCACCACGCTTTCAGAAAGTATGACACCGGAGGATAATTTCAGATTTATCAATTCCTATCTCAGTCGCATGGAACCCGTCATTAATCAAAATAATGGGTTTATTGATAAATATATTGGCGATGCGATTATGGCGCTGTTTAGCGGGGATGCGAATAATGCCGTAAACGCGGGAATTGCCATGCTCAATCGTCTTTTTGAATACAATCAAAATCGCGCTAATTCTGGTTATGCCCCGATTCAGATTGGAATTGGGATTAATACGGGTTCTTTGATGCTGGGAACGGTGGGAGGACCAAATCGCATGGACGGGACAGTCATCAGTGATGCGGTGAATTTAGCTTCTCGCGTGGAGGGATTGACGAAAAATTATGGGGTGTCGCTGTTAATCACCCAGGAAACTTATTCGCGTTTAGAAAATCCATCGAAGTACGCAATCCGCAGCCTCGACACGGTAAAAGTCAAGGGAAAATCCGAAGCGGTGACGGTTTATGAGGTGTTTGATTGCGATCGCCCAGAAATTAAAGATGGCAAGTTAGCCACGCTGGAATTGTTTGCGGAAGGTTTGGCGATTTACTCCGAAGGGAAGTTTGCTGAAGCGGGGCGGCTGTTTGCAGAGTGTTGGCATCAGAATCAGGGCGATCGCGTTGCTAAAATTTATTGGGAACGCTGTCATTCTGCATTGGGGACTCCCAGAAAAATCCAAGACAGGCACAACAATCTAAACTAAGGAGAAAAATCCCAAACCAGATCGGTACATTAATCAGAGGGATATGCTGACGATCATAGGTGTCAACTTAAGCTGTCAGCGCATTAAGTCTGTTAGTCATCCCGCCCTGGAGACAGGGGTTTAAACCCAGGGCTGTTTCATTCTCGAATTTTAGCACAGCTAAAATTCTGAATGAAAAAATTCACATCCTCATC
>REAP01000253.1 GCA_004294385.1 Oscillatoriales cyanobacterium
GCCGAAAGGATAGGTAGTTTTAAGGTATGTCTGCGAACCAAGAATCCCCGTACACTTCGACTACGCTCAGTGCGTCGCTTTTAAGTCGGGGAGTGTCAAATAGCTCAAAAAGTTCTTAATAAACCTTAGAATCCTTAATGAAGCTTAAAATTAGTAAATTGTTCGTTAAAGTTACCTGGAACCCCCAGAAGGCTGCACGCTGCCTCATCTGGTTAGCGGTGAAATAAATAATGATGCCTCGGATACTTGTTATAGACGATGACGCGGCGATCGCGGAACTCGTAGCCATCAACCTAGAAATGGCAGGGTACGAAGTAACCCACGCAGAAGACGGCATCAAAGGTCAGGCCCTAGCCATACAACTGCTCCCCGACCTGATCGTCCTAGACCTCATGCTGCCTAGAGTAGACGGATTCACAGTATGTCAGCGTTTGCGGCGAGACGATCGCACCTCAGACATACCCGTCTTGATGTTGACAGCCTTAAGTCAAACTCAAGACAAAGTAGAAGGCTTCAACTCCGGCGCCGACGACTACCTGACCAAACCCTTTGAACTAGAAGAAATGCTGGCGCGAGTGCGAGCCCTACTAAGGCGCACAGACCGCATCCCCCAAGCAGCCAAACACTCAGAAATTCTGAATTACGGCCCGCTGACCCTTGTTCCTGAAAGGTTTGAAGCTGTTTGGTACAATCAGATTGTCAAATTGACCCACCTAGAGTTCGAGTTGCTGCACTGCTTGCTTCAGCGCCACGGTCAGACAGTCTCTCCCAGCGAAATTCTCAAAGAAGTGTGGGGTTACGACCCCGATGACGACATCGAAACCATTCGCGTACACATCAGACACCTGAGAACCAAAATGGAACCCGACCCCCGTCATCCTCGGTACATCAAAACCGTATATGGGGCTGGCTATTGTCTGGAATTACCCAGCAACGAGCAAGTAGCTGAGGAAAGTAAATCAACCGCTTGAGCTATTGCACCAGATGCAACAAGCAATTAAATATTTAGCTAAAAAAGCCTGGGAACACTTGTTCTCAGGCTTTTGATTTTGAAATACACCAACCTTCACAGTAAGGACATTTCCGGTCATTGAGCGAAGTCGAAATGTCCACTTCGACCCTTCGACTACGCTGGCTGACGGCGCTCCGCTCAGTGAACAGAATCGAAATGTCCTAATTGTCTTCCGGTCATTGAGCGAAGTCGAAATGTCCTAACTGCCTTGACTGTATCTGTAATTCCGATCGCGCACCTTACTAAAATTCTTTATCAATAAATCCAGATATATTTACTTACTGGCAATCTACACCAATAAGAAAAATAGTCAGAGCCGATCGCACTAACTCCACAAAACCATTGATACAAAAGCTTTTGGGCTACCTCGTTACATATCTCAACTAATCTTAATGATAAAACTTAGCAAAAAGACTTGACGAAGTTAGCAAAATTGTTGATTATCTATATCAATAAGCCGCACAAGCTTAAGACTCAATTGACATCTTTCTCAAGAGGTAACTCGCCGTGACAAGCATGGCCAAAAAATCCTTCCCAGCCGAAGGAGAAACCTTTCCCTGGTGGGCCGGAAACGCCCGCTTAACTAACCTTTCCGGTCGTTTGCTCGGCGCTCACGTCGCCCAAGCCGGCCTCATCGTCTTCTGGGCGGGAGCCTATACCCTGTTTGAGCTTGGACGCTTCAATCCAGAATTGCCCATGTACGAACAAGGCTTGATTCTGCTGCCCAACCTAGCCAGACTCGGCTTAGGAGTCGGTGCCGGAGGCAAAATTGTTGATACCTATCCGTACTTTCAGATTGGTGTCATTCATCTAATCAGCTCAGCCTTTCTCGGCTTCGGTGGCATCTTCCACTCC
>REAP01000078.1 GCA_004294385.1 Oscillatoriales cyanobacterium
GTGCGTTGACTGAGCGTAGTCGAAGTGCGTTGACTGAGCGTAGTCGAAGTGCGTTGACTGAGAGTAGTCGAAGTGCGTTGACTGAGCGTAGTCGAAGTGGACACTTCGACTACGCTCAGTGAGCATACAGCAGGCTTTAAACAAAGGATGATTCAAAGGAAATTAATTATGATTGGTCACTCTATTACAACAGAAGATAATCTCTACAAACAAGACTTTTGTTTGTGGATAGAAGCTACTGCTCAAAATTTAAAAGAAGGCAAATTCAATCAAATAGATGTTCCGAATTTAGTTGAAGAAATCGAAAGTATGGGTAGAAGTGAAAAACGAGAATTAAAAAATCGTTTAATTGTGCTTTTGATGCACTTACTCAAATGGGAATATCAGCCAGAAAAACGTAGCCAAAGTTGGCGGAGTACCATCGCAGAACAGCGTATCTGCATTGAAGCATTGCTAGAAGATAGTCCAAGTTTGCAACCTCTGATTTTAGAAGTGTTTGATAATTGTTATGAAAAAGCTTGCCAGAAGGCTGCGGATGAAACAGGGATTAAATTAAACTTTTTCCCCAAGGAATCGCCTTTTACCCTCGAAGAAACTTTGAAAGGCAGTTTTGTTGATGAGTAAGTTAAACAGTCCTGGACGCAAAGCCTACACGATTATGTCATTCTGAGTGAAACGAAGAATCTCAAACCCTAATAAGAGCGTCAAGATTACATCCAGGACTATTAAAGCTGTATTCATCTGCGTCCATCAGCGTATATCCGCCGACATCTGCGGTTAAAACTCCAAGAAACCGAGTTTTTTACCGGAAATCAATAATCTCATCAACCCACCACCTCTTGACAAGACAATGCGGTTGCATTACCATAGAGCTTAACCGCCAGATTTAGAGGTTGCTATGGCTGCAATACTAGCCCTATGCTCAGAGTCTACTCTGACCGATCGCTATCAGACTACAGTTCCTGAGCCAGTTCGCAAAGCCCTTGGCTTGAATAAGCGTGATAAAATCTGCTATATGATCGACTCTGACGGTCAAGTAGTCATTTCTCGTGCTAACCCGACAGAAAGCGATCCGATACTTGGACTGTTTCTGAAATTTATTGCACGAGATATGAAACAGAATCCTCACCACTTACAAGCAATTAGCTCTGATTTAGTAAGTCGTGTTCAGTCCTTAGTTTCTGAAATTGATCTTGATCTTGATGCACCACTATCAGATGAGGATGAATAAGTTTGTCTGTCAATCAGCCGCTGGTGATTAATGGGTGGAATATATTTGCCCATGCTCTCTTCCTCAACCAGTTTGAAGAACTTCTAACGCAAGTTGAACATTTGCGTCAGAAGTATCCTCAAGACTACAAGCATAAAAATGCTACAAAGCGTCTAGCTGCCATAACAAAGCTGGCATTTGATGTTATTCCTCAAGATCCAACACGTAGTGATTATCGCCAGGGTGATACGCTAGGAGATGATTATAAGCACTGGTTTAGAGCTAAATTTTTTCAGCAGTACCGACTGTTTTTCAGATATCATCAAGAGGCTAAAATTATTGTTTTCGCCTGGGTGAATGATGAAAACTCTAAGCGAGCTTATGACAGTAAGACAGACGCTTATCGAATTTTCAAAAAAATGCTTGAAAGTGGCATCCCTCCAGACAATTGGGATGACTTACTCAAAGATGCAAAAGGTGAAACTAATCGTTTAGATCAAGCAGTCCAAGCAGAAATTTAACTGACTAAAAATAAAATAGTGTATAATTCCTGCTATACTCCCAACTACAAATATTCACAGCAGATACCGTTGGCGACACCAACAGCAGGCGAAAACAATGGAAACAGTCGAAACAATGGAAACAACAGATAGTCGCACCAAAACCCGCTACTGGGGCCAAGTTACCGTCATCGATGCAGGCGATCGCTATAAAATCAATCGCATCGAACTCAAACCCGGCCACCACATCAGCACCCAAATGCACTATCACCGCAGCGAACATTGGGTTGTTGTCTCCGGTACCGCTAAAGTGATCTGCGACGACAAAGAAACTATTTTGATGCAAAAACAGTCAACCTACGTTCCCATGAATACTCCTCACCGTGTGGAAAACCCAGGTGTCATTCCCTTGGTGATGATTGAAATTCAAAATGGTGAATACCTCGGTGACGATGACATCATCCGCTTTCCCCAAGATGGTCACGAAGAAGATTAATCCTTGACAATTAAAAGTGTAGGGGCAGTTTCTGAACTGCCCCTACATTATTATCTTAAAGTTATTAAACACAAGTATCTGATATCAGAATAGGCGATCGACCTAGGGAAGTGCAGCATTCTTCAACTCTACATTCGCCATATTTGCATTTCTGAGATTAGCGCCAGTCAAGTCCGAACCCACCAAATTAGCACCAGTCAAATTAGCACCAGTCAAATTTGCATCCCGCAAGTTGACTCCCAGCATATCCATTCCCGACAAACTGCCACCTTTGAGAGTGACATTTGCTAGATTTAACAATGACTGACGAACATTTTTGAGGTTTGCGCCAGTCAAATTGGCACTTTCCAAATTAGCTCCGATTAAATTCGAGCTGCTGAGGTTGGCATTTTTCAAATTCGCAATCACCATACCAGCCAAATTCAGATTAGCGCGACTCAAGTCAGCCTGCTCCAAATTTGCACCGTGCATCCTAGCAGCGATTAAGCTCGCGCCTGGTAGTTTGGCATTGCTGAGATTGGCTTGATTTAACTTGGCTTCATTGAGATTAGTACCGCTCAAATTCGCCCCACTCAAATTCGCCCCGCTCAAATCTGCGCCGCCCAGATCCATACCAGAAAGTTGCGCTCCTGTCAAGTCGCAGCCTGAACAACTTTTTGTTTCTAGTAACTGCTTGACCTCTGCTGGATTTTCGGCTTTCACTGGAGAGGCAAAACCGATCGCAATTAGTAACGCTGTAGCTGCCAAAATTTCAAATTTCATATAACCACTCCCACCAAATCTCTCATTACCAATATAAGTGATTTTTTGAGAATTTGGCGCGATCGACATCTTGGATATAGTGTGACAATAATCACTGTGTTTTGTACCAAAAAATGCCATGATTACCTATATTTCAGTAAGTTTCAAATACTGTAAAGAATTATTGCTTTTTCAGGAACCAAAAGGGAAACGCTTGAGTCGGTTCTAAGCTAACACCAGTCACGTTTTTTTGAGCAAAGGTATAATCTTTATCCTGCCAAAGAGGGATGAAAGGTACATCTCTACCTAGTATGTCTTGAAGTTCAGCAAAAATAGCCTTACGGATTTGGGGGTTTGGTTCTTTTCGCTGTTGGGCGATCAGTTGATTTGCCCGATCGCTATAATAAAACGAACCCTGACCTTGACTAGCACCTTTTTCACAGCCCCCAGCCACCGAACCCGTCGCACAATCCAAAAACGGCTGCATATAATTATCAGCATCGAAAAAGTCGGCGTACCAATCTACCAACACCGTAGGATAAATCCCCTTCTCCACATTTTGAAACAAAGTCGGGGCTTCCACACTATTAACTTCAACCTGCATTATCCCGTCCATTTTGAGTTTAGCAAGGGCCTTGATGGTACTCGCCACTAAACCTCTCTTTGTCGAACCAGAAGGATGCCAAATTTGCAGCACTAAAGGATTTGTGGCTGAGTATCCCGCTTTAGTCAATAGTTCCTTCGCTTTTGCCATGTTCGCATCGCCGTACAGTTCCTTAAAAACGGGTTTGTGAACGTCAAAGGTGGTCGGAATCAGACTGTACAGTGGTTGTGCTTGTCCACGCAATACGCGATCGTTGATCAGTGGTCGATCGATCATAGCTGCGATCGCCTGTCTCACATCTATATTGTCCAGCGGTTTAGACTTAATATTCAGCGTCATATAACTGACGGTACTGCTCTCGGCCGCGAATTCCTGCCATTTCCCCTTTTTTGCTCCCTCATCCAAACTACGAACTTGATCTGCATCCAGAGACAAATAAGCAACATCAACCGCCCCCGTGCGAAAAGTATTAAACAAATTAGCCGAACTAGAAAGCAGCAACAAATCTATTCCTTTATTAGCAGGTTTGGCTCCCCAGTATTTATCAAATACATCAAACTTCAGAGAATTAGTACCATATTTTGCCAATTTGTAGCGCCCAGTTCCTACAAAAATATCTGGTTTAAACTTGCCATCCCCAATTTCATAAGCTTTAGGAGAAATTGCACAAGTACCAGCAAATGTTAGCAACGCAGAAAAAGCAGCAAAAGGCTTTTTCAATTTAAAAGTTAACTCATATTCGCCCGTCGCTTTCACAGATTCTACTGCATCGCCTAATAGGAAAGCTGGACGGCCGCCATTTTTGATAAACCGCTGCAACGAAAACTCCATTGCTGCGGCATTGAAGGGTGTATCATCATGAAAAATAACCCCTTGACGCAAGGGGATTACATATGTTAGTCCATCGGGGCTGATTTTCGGCATTGCTGTCGCTAAATCCGGGATTAACTTTGTAGTTCCAGACTCGTAGGTGTAGAGAGTGTCGCCCAAATTGTGCAACAATTGCCCTGATATGACTTCGTAGGCGTCCGCAGGGTCGATCGTCCGCAGTTTCAAGGTTGTGCCAATGGTAATGCGATCATTACCAGCAACAGAATTAACTGATTGATTTGTCCGCTGTCCGCAACTTGCCGTTAAAAAGCAGCAAAGAATGAACAGCGCTAGAATTTTAATTACTGAAGGTCTTATAGATATTTTAGCCAGTAGGCGATCGGTTCCCATTGTCATTTTACGAAATAATTCAAAATTATAGTCATAGCATTTTAGATCAAATCCAGTAGCATCGGAATTAATGTTACCCCACAGCGGTAGGCGCGTGCGGAGCGTCGAACCATCAGGACACCAACCATCAGGACACTCCAAGAGCCCATTGGTGTCAACTTAAGCTTTTAGTCCACCAGTCCTCCCAACCGCCCGGTAGTCCGCCAGGGGTTGAAACCCCTGTCTAATATTTTTCTCAGTCCTCGATCGAGGACTTTAGCTTTGAGACAGGGAATTCATTCCCTGTCGGACTATCGGTTTTACCTGATTGTTGACACCAATGGGCAGTGCCGTGTCCCTACAATTCATCGGGGTAGGGAAACGGCACTGCCGTGTCCGACTTACCATAACTGCACACCTTACAATTAGATGAATAAGCTAGGTGAGACTTTAAAATAATCACCGAGTGCCTTAGCTTGTGCCTTACTAATCGCTCTTTTCCCATTCACAACCTCGGACACTACGCCACTCGATCCAATGATACCTACCAAGTCGGCTTGACGGGTGCCACTGGATTCCATGATATGTTGCAAAATTTCATGGGGTTCTGATTTGTCGATCGGATAATTTTTGGTGTCATAAACTTCAATAAGTGTTACCAACAACTTGTGTAAAGCATTCTCTTCTGGAGTACAGTTTTTAGCGAAAGTTAGCCGTTCTACCACTGCCAGGAGGCGGTCATATTCGTCTTCGGTTTCGATCGCCTTTGGAGCGATTTCTGCCAGTAAGCTGCTATAGGTGGCTCTGTCAAAAGTAAGCATCATTTTTCCATTTATCTTTGTCGTATTCAGCGTGGGTTAGAAAATATTTGTAGTAAACAGTTTGCTTCTGGTAGTTGATGCCGACAATCAGGCGATATTCATTGCCTTTGATATTAAAAACGGTGAATTCTCCAACTGATTCGGCATCCCGATAAATCTTGCGAACATCTTCCAAATTCTGCCATTCTGCTTTCTGGACAGTCTGATCCCATTTATTAATGATATCTTTGACATCAGGATACTTTGCAGCATCGTTACGGAGGTTGCGTATTCCCGATGCCCTCTTTGGCCGATGCCCTCTTTAGCCAATGCCCTCTTTGGCCGATGCCCAATTCCCCATGCCCCATGCCCAATTCCCCATGCCCCATGCCCAAATATTAAATCCCTTTTAGCAAAGATCGCCAATCCCGACAGCGTTTCAGATAAATTCGAGCCACTGGATCGATCGGATTTGTCCGCAAACACTCTTCAAACAACTTTGCTGCTTCTCGGAACTCCTTGCGATCGCACAATAACATAGCTTCATTATATATGGGCAAATTTTCCAGCTTTGCCGATCGAACTTCCGCAGAATCCGCATCGAACACTTCATAGACTGTGACAAATTTAGATTTCCCTTTCACCTGTACCTTATCCACGATGCGAATAGCATAATCAGCCGGATTTTCCAACCTCTCAAAAGTTGCCTGAGAAATTAACAGCGGTACGCCATAATTTTTCGTCAATCCTTCAATCCGAGATGCCAAATTAACCGCATCGCTAATCACAGTGCTATCCATGCGGCTTGTACCACCAATAGTCCCTAGCATCAAAGAACCCGTATTAATGCCAATACCAATTTGAATCGGGATGTACCCCACACTTAGACGGTGTTGGTTGTATCCAGTCAGGATATGTAGCATCGCAATACCGGCTTTAACTGCATCGTCCGCACAGTCACTAAACAGAGCCATAATTGCATCACCAATATATTTGTCAATAAACCCATTATTGCTAGCAATCGCAGGTTCCATCCGCGAAAGATAAGCGTTAATAAAATTAAAATTTTCTTGCGGTGTCATAGTTTCAGAAAGCGTTGTGAAATCGCGAATATCCGCAAACAACACCGACATTTCCTCCTGTACCTGGTCGCCTAAATTGACATCAATAATACTTTCATATCCCAGCAAATAGAGAAATTGATGGGGTACAAATCGCCCGTAAGCATCTGTTAATTCTGATTCAGCATCAAGAGAATTTTCCAAGCTTTGATTGAGTTCGGAGAGTTCCTTAATAAACTTATGGCGATCGGCTTCTGCCTGTTTGCGTTCTGTGATATCTTGAATAACCGCGATCGCAAAAGCAACTTTACCCTCCTCATCAAAAATTGGCGTTCCCCAACCCTCAATCGGGACTTTCTTATCTGGTTGATGAACTTCCATATCCTCAGCCGTAGAACTTTCACCCCGCAAAGCTCGGACTATCGGCAAATTCTCAAAGGGATAAATCGTATCAGTTCCAGCCACATAAATTTGATAAACTTCTGACAAATTATCAACTGCATTTAACGGCACAATCCCTTTGCCGAGCAACTGCTGTCCTGCACCATTGACGTAGTAAGGTTTGCCCATAGCATCGAGCACAGCCACCCCGATTGGAATAGCTTCGAGAAACTGAGCCAACTTGACTTCGCCTTCCCGCACCGCCTCCAACGCCCGATCGCGCAACTCACTGGTAAGACTATCAGAATGTTCAGCAGTAGTTTCCAGCAAAATTTCCAGATCCGCTTTTTCCTCCTTCAAGTATTCCACTTGTTGGCGCAATCTTTCTATCTCCAAAAGTAGCTGTTCTCTCGATGGTTGTTCTTCTAGCATAACCCTAGAACTTGCGCCTTTACAAACAGACAATTGCATCATATTCTCAACTCAAAAGGCGCTTGCAGTTCCTATACTAATTCCAAAATTAAAGCAGGCATGAGGCGCTGCAAATTCTTCAAAGATTTAGCTTGCCAAGCAACAGATTGAGAGCCTTGTACGACCATTTGTACCCCAGCCTTTTTTCGCACCTCAATGATGAACTTCGAGAGCATACTGATGCCTGAACTGTTCAAGAATTCTAACTGCTGCAAATTCAGAGTAATTTGCCCCGTTTCCGCATCGGCTACATCGCCTAGCAACTGGACAATTGGCTGGTATTCTTCAGGCCCGCTCAGTCGCAGGGAGCCTGAAAAACTCACCGTCGCTGTCTCTCGATCGTAGCAGATGCGGTATTGTTCTGTCTTAATTTCCATTTCGGCGAAAAAATCTCCTTAAACATGATCGAAACCAACTCAGCTTATACTGATAGTTGCACCATTGTTGTCACCGCAATTACTTCTGGATCTTTTTGTACAGTCTCGAACTTCCAGCCCATCTTGGCACTGTAGTCGTTGAGCATAGTCAGCAAGCCTAACCCAGAGCCGCTACAGTTTTCATCCGCAGCATTTTTTTCCAACAGATCAATATACATCTCACTGGGATCGCAAACGAGCAACTTCTGAATATAAGCCTGAAACTTCCCAACTGATAACGGTGGAATACTGTTGGCAACTGAGAAGATCAGTCCGTCTTGCTCCAATTGCAGTTTAATATCGATCGGGTAGTGCGAATTTTCATCGTTAAACTTCATCGCATTCTCCAATAACTCATTAGCAATATAGCTAACCGCACCTTTAATTTCGGCTTGTCTTGTCAGTGCCGAAGAGTCGTCTTGATTCCCAGGAAAAAAAGTCGTCAGGTAGTCGGCAAGGAAATCAGCCGATAAACCGTTGTTCCGCCACCGCTGCTTCAGGGGAATAGAACTAGGAGAAAATCCAATGATCAAGTATTCCTGGCTGGGAGTCGGCTCAATGAAATTACCGAAGGTTTGAATCATATTGATTTGTTATTTGTTATTTGTCAATTGTTATTTGTCAATTGTTATTTGTTATTTGTTATTTGTTATTTGTTATTTGTCAGTTCTTGGTGATAATAACCAATGCCCAATGCCCCATGCCCAATGCCCCATGCCCAATGCCCCATGCCCCATGCCCAATGCCCCATTAGTTATTTTTGTTTGAGGATTAACAATGTGATATCATCAAAAACTTTTTGTTCACCGATATGCGATCGCACATCATCAATTACAGCGTGCCTGATTTCTCCGGCCGTTCGCTGCCAGTTAATTGTTACTACTTCAATTAACCGTTCTAAACCATAAAGCATTTTATCCATATTTTCAGCTTCCGTAATCCCGTCAGTGTACAGCACCACCACATCTCCTGTATATAACTGCACCAGTGTTTCAGCAACAAATTCAGTAATATCTACATCCAGCCCGATCGGGAAACCCAAATCTATCGTATCAAACCGTTCCACAGAACCGTTACAGCGGACCACGATCATTTCTTCGTGCTGACCACTCAATTTTAGCATTCCTTCCTGATAGTCCAACAAAGCAAGACTAGCATTCTTGTCAGAATTCATGCGTTGCACATTATCGTAAATTGCCCGGTTGATAGCGCTTAAAAATCTGACTGGATCTGGTTCATTGTAAGCCAGCAAAGTCCGCACCGCCGTTTGCACCATAATCATTAAAACCCCACTTTCCAATCCGTGTCCTGTGACATCGCCGATCCCAATTTTTACTCTACCATCTTGCTGGAGTACATCATAATAATCGCCCCCTACTTCATCAGCAGATTCCATAAATCCTGCAATATCTAAGCCGATAACTGCCTTAAGTTCTCGATCCTTCGGTAGCAGCATCTGCTGAATTTTGCGAGTAACATCTAATTCTGCACTCATCCGCATATTTTCGGATTTCAGGCGATCGTTAAGAACAGTAATTTCTAAATTAGCATAAACTAATGCGTCAGCAATCTTGTTAAACGAACCCACAACTTGCCCTAATTCATCTTTATTATTCAAGATAATTTTGTGATTGAGATTTCCACTTGCCATTTTTTTTGAAGCTTCGTCAAGTACCAATACAGTTTCCATAACAGCCTGGTAAAAAGATACAAATACATAAGTCACTATTCCTAAACTCATTAACACTACAATAGAAATTATCCTTTTTTTATCAATAAGATTATCAATTCGTCTTTTCAGTAAAGAGTCTAGTTCCTCGATCGTTTTGTCCCATAATTCAAAACTAGAATCCAGAAGTCGATCGCTAGCATCAATATAGGCATAATTTTCAATTAATACAGACGGGTAGTTCAGTTTATCCAGTTTGCTAGCTAGCTGATCTGCAATAAAGTTAAAGCTTTTTAAATCCAGGCTTAATTTGGCTTCCAGATTGCCATAATGATTATTTTTAAATGCAACATCCATATTAATTCCTAAAGCCGCATTAAGTTCTCTCAATTTGATTGAAAGACCAATAAATTGTGTTCTCTCATCTTGTGTAGCTTGTGTAGCATTGGAACGCAGGCTAATTCTTTCAGAAAGTATCCTAATCTCTGATAAAACTTTTTGTATTTCTGGGATCTTCAGTAAAGTAGCATCCATCAAATAATAAGTATCTAAATCTGGGTCTAATATGAGATTAGAAGAATCCCCAATATGACCGCTCAATGTATTAATATCTGCTGCTAAGCCTTGATATAAAAAATCATAAGTTTCTAAACTAAACTGATGGCGACGATGTTTAAAACCTTGCCAATTATTATAAATTTTATTAAAATCTTCTGTCCCATTTAATATGTTTTGGAGACTGTTATCCATATTTGCAATATTTTGAAAGTTTGAGTCTATCTTAGCTTCTAACTCTGCCCTCGTCTTTGGCTGGTTTAGATTTGTATTTAAAGGTTGATAATCTAACAGTTGAAGTTTCGGTATGTCTTGTCTCAACTCTCGCAAGGGGCGTAGGTATTGATTGCCTAAAATTTCCTTTTGAGCAAAATTTACCTGGTTGTTAATCTCGGAAATCAGCAGGTATATAACCAATGTTAACGGCATGGCAAAGAGAAAGCCAATCAGGGTGAATTTTTGGGGATAGCTCAGCCGATTCATTAAATTGATTCCCAAGGATGTTTTTTTCATATTTGACACAACTCATAAATATTTTACTAAAAAAGTAGCGAAAGCTACTGATTTTTTTGAATGCTTGCTTAATGGGTCGATTTTTACGCAAAATAAGGGCTTTGGGAGCGATAAATATACTTAGGAGTTACGCAGGCTGGGCCTGAAATCCGGTCATTAGATTTTAGATTTTAGATTTTAGATTTTAGATTTTGGATTTTGGATTTTGGATTTTGGATTTTAGATTGACCCCACGGATAAATGCGGGGGCTTGTACCACCTTTGAAATTCTTGGTCAAAAAATCGGCAACTGAAGCCCATATTTTACTTAGGGCTTGCTGAATATCAGTGCAAATTTCCTGAAACACTAATCCAGACATGGTAGAAGACAATACTTGCATCGCTGCATTCATAATGTCAGTTCTTAACAAAGGAACTAACACTAACATTAGCAGTGTCTAAGGAAAGTATCTGTAGTGTACTGCTCAGCAGCGATCGCAAATTGTGTGAAGTGAGGTGGAGGGCTTGTGATCAAACGAATTTCCAAAAATAACTCTCAAAATAATCAAAACCCAGTCCAAAAGCACCCTAGTCCTTTGGTCTTGGCTTTGATGTTAACAGGAATTCTGGTATTGGAAATGTATCCGGCTTTAATAGACACGGCTGCGGCTCATGCTGGCGCACTCAAAAATTCCTTAACCAATTTGGAAAGCCAAGAGCAGCCAAGGGTAAAGCAATTTCTCGCAGCGCCAGTTCTCGAAAAAATCAGCTATTCCGAATTTGCACCGAATAATTTAACTTCCGAACCAGACAATTTGACCCAGGGCTCGCGCCAAAATCCCCCGAACCAATTGCCCGCTTCTATTGTTGAGGCTGTTCGCCTGGACTTGTCGCGCCAAACTGGTATTGCTGCTAGACGGTTGCGAGTGACTGAATCGAGTCGCCAAAGTTGGCCGAATACTTGTTTGGGACTAGGGACAAGTGATGAGTTGTGCGGGCAAATGATTGTCGAAGGTTGGCGAGTTGTGGTTTCTGACGACCGCCAAATTTGGGTTTATCGCACCGATGCTAGGGGGAAAATCTTGCGTTTGGAACAGAAAATTAAGTAATATCAAATCCGTTAGCATCTGATTGAAAACTGCTAGATCGCCTTTTCGTAACGCTTGTTAATCTCTGTCCAATTCACAACATTCCACCAAGCTTTTAAGTAGTCGGCGCGCAAGTTTTGATATTTGAGATAGTAAGCGTGTTCCCAAACATCATTACCCATGATTGGATAATTTCCATCCATTAAAGGAGTGTCTTGATTCGCAGTAGTTGCAATCTCAAGTTTGCCAGTTGTTGTGCGGACTAACCACACCCAACCACTACCAAAACGCTTTGTACCTGCCTCGTTAAATTTTGCTTTAAAAGCATCAAAACTACCGAAACTTTCGTTGATTGCTTTGGCAAGGTCACCTGTAGGTTCACCACCACCTTTGGGACTCATGATTTCCCAAAACATACTATGATTTACGTGTCCGCCGCCATTATTGCGAACTGTTGTGCGAATATCTTCCGGCACTTTGGTCAAATCCCGCAGCATATCTTCTGCACTCATATTTTTGAGTTGGGGGTATTTGCTAACAGCATCGTTGAGGTTTTTAACGTAGGCGGCGTGGTGTTTGTCGTGATGAAATTGCATTGTCCGCGCATCGATATGTGGTTCTAAGGCATTGTATTCGTATGGCAGAGGTGGGAGTGTAAAAGTCCCTGGAGTTTGAGCTATCTTGGTTGCTTGGGTAGTTGGACTTGCCGCTAAATTATTTCCTGATGCTTGACAAGCACCTGCGGTAATAGCTCCGACGCTAGCAGTTAGTAAATACAAGAAATCTCGGCGTTTAAGAGTCATAGGTGATACCTAAGTGAATTATTAACAATTGTACTTATTCTTGGGACAAGCGTTGAACAGCTTCACCTCCAAAAAGTCGATCGGCTGTTTTCAGAATACCTGGAATTATGGCAGCATGAGGGCTGTGGGCGAGACAGCGGCGTAAGTCTAATTCATCGATGCGATCGGCTTTTTGGCCAGGGAACCAGTGGCTGGCGTTACCAAGCAGATTGTAGCGCATTTTGCAATAGTCGATCGCATTATAAGCATTCGCTAAATTCCACAGCCACAAAATTACATAAATGTTAACATTTCCGGGAGTATTTTCTATGGTTGGCAAACCGATGTGCCAAGTTTTAAACCAATCTTCTCCTAGTTGATGAATTGCGGCTGTTTCCAATCTTGCTAATATCGGTGGCAAAAGTTCATCGGCTTTATCTAATAGTTTGATAACTTTCAGGTGTTCGTTAAAATCTTCAGGTTTTGCAGCACCCAAACTCAAAGTATGTACTTGCGAATTGGACAAACAAAACAAGTCGTTAAACACCATCGGGCTGAGGGGATAGCACAAGTCGATCAATTTTTGGGGCGGGCTATAAAGTTGACCGCCTTTATCGGAAGGACTGATAATAAATACGCCCATGTCGTGACGTTTAGCTGCTTGAATTGCTGGCGAATTAATTTGATTGATGTAGTACCAGTGCAAGTTAAGATAATCGAATTGATTAGTTTCAATTGTTTTGATAATGACATCCGTTGGGCCGTGAGTTGAAAAACCGATAAACCGAACTTTGCCCTCTGCTTGCAATTCTTTCGCAACATCCATGCAGCCACCTGGACGCATAGAATCTTCTAGCAATTCCCATGTGTTAATGCCATGTATCGACAATAAATCGACGTATTCTAACTGCAAATAAGCTAAGGATGTCTCAAATTCTGCACGGAATTCCTGGGAGTTAGACTTGACAGTGACTTTAGTTTGAACTGTCAATTTTTCACGGGGAAACTTCGGCAAGATTAATCCTAGTTGCATCTCGGAAGTTCCATAGCCACGAGCAGTTTCTATATGATTGATTCCGCATTCTATAGAGTAGCGAATTGTTGCTTCTAGATTTTGTTGATTGTGAGATGGAATTTCATTGGCTGGTACGTCTTGCCATTTATAGTGGTATCTCATGCCGCCGCAGGAAAAGACTGGCATGGATAATTCTGTGCGGCCAAATCTGCGATATTTCATCATAGTTAGAAAGAGTTAGCAGCGGATTTTGTAACGGATTTAACGGATGTAATAAATGTTAGGAAGAAGAGCCTTCGACCCTTCGCTCAATGTATGATTGAGGCACTTCGACTTCGCTCAGTGTACGATTGAGGCACTTCGACTTCGCTCAGTGTACGATTGAGATTATTCGACTACGTTCAGTGTACGATTGAGATTATTCGACTACGTTCAGTGTACGATTGAGATTATTCGACTACGTTCAGTTTATGATTAAGACACTTCGACTTCGCTCAGTGTACAGATTAAGCTCAGTGTACAATGTATGATTGAGACTATTCGGGTTTTCAAGAACAGGCAAGATGCCTGTTCCACAAAGAGTGTTTAACCACTTTTTGGTGAGTTATGATTGTTTGAAAATCTCGCGGACTACTGGTTTTCCGTCTTTGATTTCGCCGACCAAAACTAAATCTGTACAGTTGACAAATAAGCCATTTTCTAACACGCCGGGAATGTTATTTAAGGTTTTTTCAAGTTCGACTGGATTGTCTAGATTGTCGAATTGAACATCAATTACCATGTTACCTTGGTCGGTAATTACTGGGCCTGCTTTTCTGATTCCCATGCGGAGTTCTGGTTTTCCTCCTAGTTTTTCGATGGCGCGGGTGACAGGTGCGATCGCCATTGGGATCACTTCGATTGGGACTCGAAAAGTTGAACCCAATTTATCTACCATTTTGGAACTGTCAACTACTACGATAAACTGAGCTGCGAGGCAATCAACAACTTTTTCGCGAGTGTGGGCTGCGCCGCCTCCTTTGATTAGGTTGAGGTGGGTATCGACTTCATCAGCGCCGTCAATAGCGATATCTATTCTATCAATTTCATCGAGTGTTGTCAGCGGTACTCCGTATTGTTTGGCTAATACTTCGGATTGAAAAGATGTGGGAACTCCTTTGATATCTTTGAGTTGACCTGATTTTATGCGATCGCCCAAGGCCTGAATGGTATAAGCTGTAGTTGACCCTGTACCGAGTCCGACAATCATACCAGATTTTACGCGATCGGCGGCAGCAAACCCAACTTGCTGTTTCATCAATTTTACGGGGTCTTGTTCTGTTGTCATGTTCAATACTCCTGAATAACTTTAAGATTATACCATTTATGGATTTAATGAACCGCAGAGAACACAGAGAACGCAGAGAGGAAGAAGAAGAGAGGAAATTCGCAAATTTTTAGCGGGAACTTCTCTGTTTCTTCTCTGCGCCCTCTGCGCCCTCTGTGGTTAAATAAAAAAAATCTCGTTCACCAATCGGCAGATAATTGGGCTAGAGATGGTGTACTTGGTCAGTCCAATCCCGATCGCGGGTAAAATGGCTGAATAGTATTAGTATAAAAACTGTAACAGTGGTAGAAAAAATGATTGCGGAGTCGTTGGTGAATTTAGAAGCAGCTCAAACTTATTTCCAAAAGGCAAATCGGCTGAGAGAGACAGGGAGGTTTGATGATGCGATCGCACATTATCACAAATCTCTAGAGTTCAACCGGGAAGATGCGGATGTTTACAAAAGGTTGGCGGAAGTTTATGCTTTGCAAGGGGAATTTGAACAGGCGATCGCATCTTGCCATCTCGCTCTTAAATTCAACCCTAATTTTGCTCCGGCTTACTTGACAATCGGCAATGCTTTGCATAGTCAAAACAAGCTATACATGGCGATTCAAGCTTATTTGACAGCTTTGAAGATTCAGCCAGAATTTGCTGAGGCTAGTGCTAATTTGGGCAGTATGTATTACAAGTTAGGGCAATTTGCTGAGGCTGAAAAATCTTATCAAACAGCTATTGCAATTAATCCCGCTTTGTGTTCTGTGCGCTTGATGCTTGGTAGTGTTTTGCAGCATCAAGGCAAGTTGGATGCGGCAATTGTTTGTTATCAAAAAGTGCTGGAACTGGAACCTGGAGATGCGACTGCTGTTGAGAAATTATCTGATTTACTTAAACAAAAGGATGGGGAAACTTCATCGAGTAAGTTTATTGAATTAGAAGCAGAATCGGCGGAATCACAGACAGTATCTGTCAATAAAGATGAAGGTTATGGTTTGCAGCCTTCGAGTATTAATTTACAGCCAGTCGAAACAACTAGAAACTTAAATACTCCTTTTACAAACCCTGCTGAAGTTTCTGAACCAGTTTCGCAGTTGAATATTCCCAATAGTCAACAGATTGCTAATTTTCAAGAAGTTGAACACTATAAAAGTCTGGCAGAAGATTGTTTAGTTAAAGGCAAGATTCAAGAGGCGATTGCAGCTTGTCATTTGGCAATTAAAACTCGACCAGATTACATTCATGCTTACGTGACTTTGGGGAATGCGTTGCAAGCGGGTGGTAAGATAGAAGCTGCGATTCGTTCCTATTCTCAAGCTTTAGAATTGCAGCCGAATTTTGCTGAAGTGCGGGCGAATATTGGCAGTATGTATTTTAAAATGGGGCGTTTATCAGAGGCGATCGCACATTATGAACAAGCCATTGCTCTGTGCCCTGATTTGGCGGGCGCTCACTGGAATCTAGGCAAAGTATATCACAAACATGGCGACATTGATGCTGCGATCGCCTGTTTCCAGAAAACATCCGAACTCAACCCCCAGCTAGTCGGTGCAGACTTCCACTTCAACTTGGGAAACCGACTTTTTGCTGAAGGTAAGCGGGATGAAGCGATTGACAGCTATTCCAAGGCGATCGCGATTAAGCCAGATTGGGCAGAAGCTTATGCTAACATCGGCAGCGCGCGATCGCAACAAGGCAATCTCGATGCGGCAATCACTTATTATCAAAAAGCTGTAGATTTAAAGCCCGAATTAGAAGTTTTGCACTCGAACCTTGCTAACTCATTTTTGCAGCAAGGCAAGTATGAATCAGCAATTACCAGTTACCAAAGTGCGCTGAAAATTAAGCCTGACTGGGCAGATGTTCTCGCTAATTTGGGTAACGCTTTCTCGATGTTAGGGAAACTTGAAGAAGCCCAGGCTAGTTATGAAGAAGCCCTGGTATGCAAACCGAATTGGGCTGAAGTCTACTGTCGGATGGGACATATTCAGAAACAGGATAAGCCATTGGAGGCGATCGCAAATTTTGAAAAGGCGATCGAATTCAACCCCAAATTCAGCGAAGCCCACCAACAATTGTGCGACTTACTAAGCCATTCCACCAACCTAGCAGGAGCCCGCAGAGTCGCGGACAAATACTGCGAATACTGCGGCGAAGAAGTTCCTGTCATGTCAGCTACAGCCTACGTTTTCTCCTATCTGCAATCAGGGGTTAGCGAACAGGCAATTCAGAAGCTGGAAGAAATCGAAGAACTTTGTCACAGGAAAGTAGAAACATTTAGTAATATGGAACTAAAACTACTTTATGAAATCTTCTTGTTTGCAGTTTCCCACCTGCGAGATAATCGTGAAAAAAATGCCAGTTTCTACCGATTAGTTGCCAAAGAATACTACAAAAAAGTCCTTCCGCCACGGCAATTAATTGATAAAATCAAACCATTCAATTTCCAAACAAACCAAAAACCTTTAAGAATCGGCTTCCTCTCGAAACACTTCCGTCGTCACTCCGTGGGCTGGTGTAGCGAAGCTTTAATTCGTGAATTGAGCCACATTACTCCCCATGTTCACTTGTATGTTACGGGCAAACTTAACAAAGATGAAGTTACCCAGCGATTTGAAGATATGGCAGGCAAATTCTACTGGCCGAAAAAGTATCCAAATGGTTTTGCAGATGGTGGCGAAATTCTCGAAGAAGTCAGACAAGATGATTTGGATGTGTTAATCGATTTAGACTCGATGACAGTACCAACAAATGTGGAAGTGCTGCACCAATATCCGGCTGGAATTTGCGTTTCTTGGCTGGGATTTGATGCGCCTTATATCTCCGAAAATCACTACTTCCTGTGTGATGAACATACTCACCCAGCCGGTGTTGAAAAACATTACTTGGAACAGTTGGTGAGATTGCCTAGTTGTTCGGTAGCAATTGGTGCATTGCAAAGCATTTCTGTGGATCGAAATGGGATTAGAAATTCCTTGGGAATTGGCTTGAATCAAATGACTTATTTGTGCGTTGCCCCAGGCAGAAAAACTAATCCTGAAATGGTACGCGCTCAAGTTAAAATACTTAAGGAAGTTCCTGATAGTTTGTTGATTCGCAAAGGGCAAGGCGATCCAGATATTATTCACAGCACTTACCGGGAAGAATGCGCCATTCAAGGAGTAGATTTTAGTCGGATTAAGTTTGTGGGACAAACTAAAACGGAAGAAGAACATCGGGCGATTTATTATGTAGCTGATGTGCTTTTAGATTCCTATCCTTATAATGGTGGTACGCACAATTTGGAGGCTTTATGGGCGAATTTGCCTGTGGTAACTCGATCGGGCGATCAATACCTCTCACGGATGGGTTATGCTTTTCTGAAAAGTGCAAATCTTGATGTGGGTGCGGCTTGGAGTTGGGAAGAATATACACAGTGGGGAGTTAAGTTTGGGCGAGATGCTAACTTCCGAAATGCGGTGAAAGAACATTTGATTAAGTCTAAACAGCCAGAACATCTAGCACCTTTGTGGAATCCTAAAAAGTTGGCGAGGGAAATGTATGAAGTGTTTCAAAAATTGTTAGCAAAATAGACAAAGAATGTGAATTTCTTTCTCCCTTCTCTTCCTCTGTGCCCTCTGCGCCCTCTGCGGTTCAAAAAAAAAGAGATATCAGGTAGAAAAAAGCGATTTCTGGATACTTTGACCTAACGCCCAGTAAAGTTTTGTAACAAAATCGTTGAAACTGCATAAAAACTACGCCGAGAGTCAGATGAATACATAGATGATTCATCATATCCCGATCGCACTTACGATGTCATTTAGTGCGATCGCTTTTTTATGGTGAAGGAATTATGCCAAAGTTAAAGATTGTGTAAATTTTCTGACAGCAGGTACAAAAACACTGACAGTGCTCAGTAAACTTGCTAAGTTTGACACCTACTGAAACTCAACAAAGTCATCTATCTTTCGATACATCATGGCCAACATTACCCTCTACGACGGCATTACCAACCTTCCAGCCGGAACGCCACCCGGCATAGGGACACCCGGTGGCACAGGCCTTGCTTATGGGCAAATAGCCCCGCCCGGTACAGCACTCCCCACACCCCCTTTCCCCGCTGGTTCTACGGCTTCTCTAGCCACGGGTGCGTTTACGCCAAACGCGACGGGCATCAATACTCGTATATATGCGCCCAATAGCAACGGTGGCTATGCGGGTTACAACAATTACAATCCAGCATCGCTACTTACTCCTACGCCGGCGATACTGCCGCCTTTCACCGCCGCCACATTAGACCGCACGGCTGGTTATACGATATCTTTTAATGCTGCAATTCCCACAGAAACTAGCAACCCCAATCGGGCTGGTTTTAGCGTCACTGCAATTAGCAGTGACGGATTGAATGGTTTAGAATTGGGTTTTAAGAATAATAAAATATTTGGTCAGTCAGCTTCTTTTGTCGAGGCTGAAAATGCTACACTTCCGCCGGGATTCAATCTCACTACAAATAACAATTATGTCTTGAAAGTACAAGGACTCAATTACGAACTTTTTGCGAATAATTCTCCAACTGCAATTATGACAGGGCCGCTGCGTCAAATCCAGTTCAATCCTGCTGCAAGTTCACCTCCTTTAACTTTCAATCCTTATAGATTGCCGAGTTTCTTATTTTTTGGGGATAATACTGACCAGGGAAGTGCTACATTTCGCTTGGGGAAGATAGCTATTAATGATTTGCCTGTTGCTAGTGCTGATAGTGCGATCGTAACTGTTGGTACAAAGGCAAAAATTAATGTGTTGACTAATGATATAGGCGGCACAAAGGCACTGAAAGTACAGAGTGTTACTCAACCAACAGGTGGTACTGTTACTGTTGACGACTGGATTTATGTAGGGGGAGATTTTACCAATATCGGCGGGCAGCCTCGCAATAGAATTGCCCGGTTGTATGGCAGTGACGGTACGGCAGATCCTACTTTTAATCCTAATGCGGATGGTTCGGTCGGGCCGATCGCAATCGATACTAACGGCAACCCAGTAATAAGCGGTGGTTTCAGGAATATCGGGGGGCAGCCTCGCAATCAAATTGCCCGATTGAACAGCAGCAACGGCATCGCAGATCCTACTTTTAACCCCAATGCGAATAGTTGGGTCTATGAGATCGCGATCGATGCTAACAACAACCCAGTAGTAGGGGGCTTCTTCACCAATATCGGGGGACAGACGCGCAACAGAATTGCCCGGTTGAACAGCAGCAATGGGTTGGCAGATCCTACTTTTAATCCCAATGCGAATGACCCCAATCAGAATAGTTCGGTCGACGCGATCGCGATCGATGCTAACAACAACCCAGTAGTAGGGGGCTCCTTCACCAATATCGGCGGGCAACCCCGCAATTATATTGCCCGGTTGAATAGCAGCGACGGTACGGCAGATCCTACTTTTAACCCCAATCCGAATAGTTTGGTCGAGGCGATCGCGATCGATGCTAACAACAACCCAGTAGTAGGGGGCTGGTTCACCAATATCGGCGGGCAACCCCGCAATTATATTGCCCGGTTGAATAGCAGCGACGGTACGGCAGATCCTACTTTTAACCCTAATGCGAATGATCATGTCTTCGCGATCGCGATCGATGCTAACAACAACCTAGTAGTAAGTGGCTTGTTTACCAATATCGGCGGGCAGCCCCGCAATTATATTGCCCGGTTGAACAGCAGCAACGGCACGGCAGATCCTACTTTTAACCCTAATGCGAATAATTATGTCTTCGCGATCGCGATCGATGCTAACGGCAGCCCAGTAGTAGGGGGTGATTTCACCAATATCGGTGGGCAGCCCCGCAATTATATTGGTCGGTTGAACAGCAGCACTGGGTTGGCAGATCCTACTTTTAACCCTAATGCGAATGGTGGAGTCAGTGGGATCGCGATCGACCCCAAACGCAGCATTGTCTACACTCCCAACCCCACTTTCAACGGCCTTGACACCTTCACCTACACAGCAACCGACGGTTACAGCAACAGTACATCAACTGTCAGCGTCCTCGTCAACAATTCCCCAGTTTTAGACAACTCCGGCACACCTAATTTAACCGCGATTAATGTCAACGAAACTAATAACATTGGCACATTAATATCAGCGATTATCGGCACTAAAATTACTGACCCCAATGATAGCATTTCCCCGCGTCCAAGAGGCATCGCCCTCACAAATTTGGATACCACAAACGGCAGTTGGCAGTATACCACAGATGGCACAACTTGGAACAATATTACAACTATTCCTACTGCTGCAAATGCACGATTGTTAGCAGCAGATGCGACAACTCGCCTCCGCTTTGTTCCCAGTACAAACTACACCGGAACTGTGACTAACGGCATTACTTTCAATGCTTGGGATAGAATTACTGGTATTAACGGTGGCACGGCAAATGTCACAACTGACTTAACAACTAACGGCGTTTCTAGTCCTTTTAGTACCGCCCGCGAAACTGCCAGCATTACAGTTAGTCCATTACCGACTATTACTAATATTACATCAACTCTGACAAATGCAACTTATGGTATTGGTATCGGAATTCCGATTACCGTCACATTCAGTCAACCAGTTACTGTTACAGGTACGCCACAACTTACCTTAGCCACAGGTGGCGCTGGTACTGCGATTAATTATGCTAGCGGTAGTGGTAGCAATACTCTGACATTTAATTACACTGTCGCAGCCGGTAATCTCAGTGCTGATTTAGACTATACTTCAACAACTGCTTTGTCTCTGAATGGCGGTACGATTAAGAATTCGGCGAATGCTAACGCTGTCTTAACTTTGCCGAATCCGGGTGTTGCTAATTCCTTGGGGTTCAATAAGGCGATCGCGATTGATGGCATTGCGCCCACTGTAAATCCCACAAGTATTGCCAATATTACAGTGGCGGGGGGAACCAGTCAAGGTTTGACGGTAACTTTTAATGACAATAGTGCGATCGATGTTACAACTCTGGACAGTTCTGATTTTCTAATCAATTGGTCTGGCGGCGCTATTCCTGTTGGCTTTGTCAGTGTTGATACTAATACTAATGGCTTTCCACGTACAGCGACTTATTCATTTACTCCGCCTGGGGGAAGTTGGGATATTGCAGATAATAATTCAACTTACAGTATTAGTTTGCAAGGTAATCAAGTTAAAGATACTGCTGGGAATCCTGTCGATGCTAAGAGTTTAGGAACTTTTAGCGTGAATATTACCGCGCCAACTCCAGCAACATCTCCAACTCCAATAACATCTCCAACTCCAATAACATCTCCAACTCCAATAACATCTCCAACTCCAATAACATCTCCAACTCCAGCAACATCGCCAACTCCAGCAACATCGCCAACTCCAGCAACATCGCCAACTCCAGCAACATCGCCAACTCCAGCAACATCGCCAACTCCAACATCTCCAACTCCAGCAACATCGCCAACTCCAGCAACATCGCCAACTCCAGCAACATCTCCGACTCCAATAACATCGGAAACTCCAGCAACATCTCCGACTCCGGTAACATCTCCGACTCCGGTAACATCTCCGACTCCGGTAACATCTCCGACTCCGGTAACATCTCCGACTCCGGTAACATCTCCGACTCCAATAACATCTCCGACTCCGGTAACATCTCCGACTCCGGTAACATCTCCGACTCCAATAACATCTCCGACTCCCACGCCATCGGAAACACCGACTCCCACGCCATCGGAAACACCGACTCCCACGCCATCGGAAATATCGACTCCCACGCCATCGGAAACACCGACTCCCACGCCATCGGAAATATCGACTCCCACGCCATCGGAAATATCGACTCCAACACTAACTAAAAACGATTGTATTGGCGATACTATTCCGCAGCCAAATTTCAATAAACCAAATCAAGTTGACAATATTATCAACGGCAATGGTAGCAGTGCAATTCAGTTTGGAACATCGAAAAATGATGCTTTTTATGGCAGTTCAAATCCCAATATATTCGATGGTAAAAAAGGAGACGACAACCTATACGGCGGTGAAGAAAATGATATCCTTTATGGGAACCTGGGTAATGATTTTATTGATGGCAATCAAGGAGACGATACCCTTTTTGGCGGCAAAAATAATGACATTATTGTTGGCAATGAAGGTGAAGATGTCATTTTTGGCGATCGGGGTAATGATTCAATTAATGGCAAGGAAGACAACGACTTAATCTTTGGGGGTGAAAGTGCTGATTTTATCGACGGTGGTAAGGGTAATGATTCTGCCTTTGGTGGCAAAGGTAATGATATTTTGTTTGGAAACCAAGGTAATGATACTCTCTACGGTGATGCTGGCGACGATTCTCTCTGTGGAAGTGCTGGCAATGATTTCTTAAGTGGGAATCAAGGTAGCGATTTACTCGATGGCTGCGATGGTAATGATACTTTGATTGGCGGTTTTGGTGATGATATTTTGTATGGAGGTTTAGATAATGATAGTTTAATTGGCGGTTTTGGAAATGACACGTTTGTCTTAGAAGATAATGGCGGATTTGATGTGATTTCTGATTTTTATAAAGGGCAAGATGTGCTACAATATAAAGGCGCAAATATTGGTAGTTTGGCGATAAGTCAAATTCCTGAAGGCACTTTAATTAGTAAAGCTAGTGGCGAACGGTTGGTTATGTTGTTGGGTGTGTCATCTGGCGCGATCGCACTTAGCGACATCACTTTTATTTAGTCATTAGTCAGGGCATTGGGCATTGGCCAAAGAGGGCATTGGGCATTAGTTATTCAAACTCTTCTGATAACTACTGCCTACTACCTACTGCTTACTGACTCACAGACACCCGATCGCGCCCACCAGACTTCGCTCGATAAAGGGCCTTATCCGCCGCTTCAATCAGCATTTTCGGTGAGTTTTGAGCCTCAGAAATGGTCGCAACCCCCAAGCTGAGAGTTACATAATCGCCGACAACAGACTTCAGGTGAGGAATCGCCAAAGCTTTAACATGGCTGCGGATTGCCTCAGCAACTCTCTGTGCAACCCCAATGTCTGTATTTGGCAAAATCACCCCAAATTCCTCGCCACCGTACCTAGCAGCTAAATAAAGCTGTTCTGCGGGTACATCTATGCAAGTATCCCCGATCGCCCGCGCCACTTGTTGCAAGCAAGCATCCCCCGCTTGATGCCCGTAATTATCGTTGTAAAGCTTAAAACAATCAATGTCACACATAATCAAAGATAACGGCTGGGAAGTGCTACATTGTTCCCATTCTCGGTTCAGAACCTCATCAAATCGGCGACGGTTTCCGAGTTGAGTCAGACTGTCCAAATTCACCAATCCGTCCAACCGCTGATTTGCTGCGGCTAACTGCTGGTAGAGTTGAGATTGTTCGATCGCGATCGCCACTTGAGTCGCTAACTGACTCAGCAAATCCACATCAAACTGTTGCCATCTGCGAGGCGCCGAACAGTGATGTGCAATCAATAAACCCCACAATTTGGGTATATGACAAGAATTGTTACTTTCCCCAGGTTCCATACCCTGTTGGACAATTGGCACGACCAAATTCGCCTTCACCTGACACTCCGCCAAAAAATTAACGTGACACTCATCCAAATTAGAAGCGCCCACATCTTCTATCGCTCGAATTCTCCCCTTCAAATACTGTCCCACATAGCTGCTAGCAAAACAACAGTCATCAAAAGCCTGTCCCAAAAGTGGCATCCATCCTTCCCCAACCGACTCCACCACCACATCTCCGTTCCAGTCGGGCCCGAAGCGAAACACAATCACGCGATCGGTTGCCAAAAACTCCCGCACTTCCGCTACCGTAGTATTCAGGATATCTTTGATATCAAGGGAAGAACGAATACGTGATTGAATCTGCGCGATCAAACGTTCCCGTTCTACCTGCTGTCGCAGCGCGATTTGAGCTTGCTTGCTTTCTGTAATATCCCGACATTCCGGCAATAGCAATACAATTTTGCCAGTATCATCAGTGACCGGTTTGAGAGAAAAGTCTACAATTGCCGTCTGATTTGCACCTTTAACTTCCACTTCGTAGCGGACAAATTCACCTTTTGCCGATCGAGTAATCGCCTCTTGCAACTGTTCCCGAATTTCCTGAGAACCTCCCCACCAAGGCCCCTCCCAAAACGGACGATTTGCCACATCCCGCAGATTGATTCCTGCAAAATCCAGAGAAGTTTGATTAGCTTCCAACAGAGTACCATCCGGTTTTAGCAGACTCACAAATTGGAACGAAGAATCAAAAATTGCCCGAAAACGTCTTTGACTATCTCCCAACATTGCCGTCACCTTAGAACGGGCCGTAATATCGCGGAACCGCCACACCCTGCCAATAATATTTTGTTCAACTCTAATTGGCTGAGTATAGCGTTCAAAAGTCCTCCCATCTTTAAATTCTAAAATGTCACATATTTCAGCTTCCGCATCCTGATAAATTTCGTTGATTCGCTGCAAAAAAGCTCTCGGATCTTTAACTTGTTTAGTTAGAAATGTCAGTCGCATTCTCTGATCCATCGAATTTTTTATTTCTTCAGAAATTCCCCACATTTGAACTAAATTTTCATTAAAACTAATCAGTTCTCCTGCTGTAGTCACAGCCAGAATACCATCGGCTGTTGCTTCCAAGGTAGCGTGCAAAACAGAACGTGACCTTTCTAATTCTCCTTGAATTATTTTGTTTTCCGTGAGGTCTCGCACTGCTTTTACCTGTACTAACCGACCTTCATATAGCACGAATTTGCTACGAACATCAGCCGGAAAAGCAGTCCCGTCTCGCTTGATAAAAATAGTTTCGCAGACTGTATTACTAGCTGCTGAAATCATTTGTGGTGCTTGTTTATAGGATTTTGGAGACAGCAGTTCCAGTAGACTCATACCCACCATTTGTTCCGGTTCATAACCAAATAAATCGGCAAAGTTTTTGCTGACATCCAAAATAGTGTCGCGGGAGGCGATGGCAACAGCTTCAAAATAAGCATCACTTTCAAGCAAATTATATGCTGTATTGTTGCTAGTTTTATCTGGTAAATTAGGATCTTTAATAACTTGTTGGAGTTGTGTATTTGCCGAGTACAAAGCAGCCATTGCTTGTCTGTACATAGAAGTGCGTTCTTCGAGTTTTTCTTGGAGTCGTTCGCGGGATTGTCGTAGTTTTTTTTCCACTCTAATTAAGTTGGTGATATCTACTGAAAAAACTATCACACCTGCGACGTTACCTATTTCATCATGGTAAGGTATTCTGTCTGTCCTTACCCAGCATTTTTGACCGGAGACAGTTGGCAGGGGGTGAATTTTTCCCAGTCTGGGAATGCCAGAATTAATTACTTGTAAATCTTCTAAATAATATTGTTCTGCTTCATCTGGATAAATTTCATAAAAAGATTTACCTTCTAATTGGTCTACGGGCAAACCTCTAGATGCTGCGGCAGCTTTATTGATTCGGAGTAGATGGCTTTCGGTATCTTTGCACCAAATCATCGCTGGTATGGAATCAATCATAATTTGCTGTTCTTGCTGCTGCTGGCGCAGTGTTGCTTCTATTTGTTCTTTTTTAATTATTTGCTCTTCCATTTGTTTATTGGCTTTTTTTAGTTCGGCAGTACGCTTTTCTACTGTTTTTTCTAGTTGGTCATAATATTGATTTAATAAAATTTTCTGCTGTTCACGCCGCATTGATTCTAATTTTAATTTTTCGCTATTCCCCAAGCTGATCGATACAAAATCTGCTAATATTTGGGTAATATACTGTTCATCTTCCGTCCATTCACGACCGGAACCAGCACGTTCAGCACTGACAATTCCTACCATTTTTCCTGACAGGATAATGGGGTGATTTAACAGAGAAGTAATGCCTCGATCGGAAAAATAAATACCTACAAGTTCTCGCGTTCTAGGGTCATTTGTGGCCGCCACGGCTGCGATCGCACTTTCGGACTTCAATGCCTGAAAATAAGCCGGACAGTCTGCTGCTGTGACAATTATTTGTACGAAATGGAGTTTGGTATTTTGTTCATAAAGGTCGATGCAGTGAAGTTGCGTATGGTCTTCGCTGTACAGCCAAATACTGGCTCGATCGCAGTTTAAAACATTGACAGCAGTTTCGGTGAATTCTCGGATAAATTCTGTTAAATTTTGATGTTCTAGAGCTTGACTTTTGGCTAATTTTGCGATCGCTTGAGTTTGACTACGCCAATTTTTATGATAATTTGCCTGCGTTGCTACAACTTTTGGTACTGTAATTTCTTCGCAAACTAGCAGTACGCTTGGTAGTTGGAAATTCTCAACAGCTTGGCTGCTATTTTCCACTATTTCTCCGCCAGTTGCTGGCATAGTTAGTGCAGTTGCTTTTACCCAGATACTCCTGCCGTCTTTGCAAATCAAGCGGCCTTCCCAAACATGAATTTTTTGCGAATAGTCACTATCTTCTGGATGTACGAATTCGGCAAACTCTGCTTGTAATTTTTCTTGATTTTGGGAGAAAAATATGTTAAAAAATGAATGGGAAGCTAATTCCTGTGGCTTGTAACCCAGGCGAGATGCACCGAATTGATTCAGCGAAAAAACTCTTCCCAAAGCGTCTAGAACCAAGTAAATGCCTGGAAAATGATCGTAAAGAGTTCGATACCAATCTTGTTCAATTTCTCTGTTGCATGAAAGTTTACCTGTTCCGAGTTCGTCTCCCGTGCAGGTGGAATGAGAATTGTTTGTTTCTGGGTTGCTTGAATGATTTTTGTTAGCAAACACTTTTAACTTAACTCGATTGTAATTAAATGTACTTACTCTGGTTCAATTTTTTTTATGCAACAAAGCTAAACTTATTTTTACAATAAAGCTGCTTAGCTGTAATCAGTTTACAACTTTTGCAGTATGATCGTTTTCGCTTCCCAATGCAACCCCTATACGAGTTTACGGTAATAAACGGTTTTAAGTATATATGATAACACTGAAATATCTAGTTTTGGGACTGACCTACTTGGGTTTCGGGTTGGGATATTTATCGGGCTTGCAGATGAAATGGACAAATCGCCATTGTTGGGTTAGCTTTCGCGGTGGTTTTGGCGATAAGCTGTTGTGTATCTAGATTGTCTAAAGATAGCTACTTATTTTACAGCAAAACTAGCTATTTTCCACGGCGATATTTTGAAACTTCTCCCATCATCTGACTGACTAGGTAAACTTACGGGTTGTTCTAATAAATTGACCTGCCGACTAATCGCCAAACCCAAATCGCTATCCAATTCTAGCAGAGCTTCTTTCCCCTCAGATTCGTAACACCGCAAAATCCACAAATTCGGGTTGTCTTCGGACTGTTTGAAAGCCATCAAAACTAAATTTTTGGCTGACAAATCCAGGAATTTACCAACTATCGGTAAACTCTTGTGTTGATTTTCTTCTGACTTGGGCAACACCTGAACTAGCAGTGGTAAATTCAACTCGTATCCTTGTTGAACAGTACCAGCGTCTTGCCAATTTCCGCTGTGGGGATAGACGGCATAAGTAAATTCGTGAATGCCGATATCTGCTTGTTCATCTGGCCAAGTTGAACCCCTGAGTAAGGTTAGCCGGATTTGATTTGGTTTAAGGTCGCAACCGTATTTGCAATCATTGAGCACACTCACTCCAAAATGATTGTTGCCGATATCGACCCAGCGTAAAATCGGCACTTCCCATTTGGCTTTTTCGGCGGCTGTTTCTGGTTTGGTTGTGCGATCGATCGCACCACCGGGAATTTCGCAAGTTGCAAAATCTGCTTCTACATTTAACCCAAAGGCTGCTTTCACTAAAATGTGCTTTTCTTGCCAATCTACAACTGTCTTAATTTTCAGTAGTGGGGAACCTATTTCTATTATATAATCTTGACAAAACTCTGATTTGCCAATTTGTTGGACTACGCGCAAACTCTGCCGTATTTCTCCCTGGGCTATCCAGGAAATATCTTTTAGTATTGGTGCTGGTAATTGATGTTTTTGATAATTTGGATCGATGTTCCAAGCATCCCAATATTGGCCACTGTCTTGAAATGATTGCAGTTGATTGCCTCCTGCTATATTCAGGACTTCTCGGTTATTTAGTTTATCCCAAATGCTCGACAAATTACCAGTTTCCCCGTCTATTGTTGCTCGGATAAGTTCATTTTCTAAGACCTTTCTTGGGGTGTCAAAATGCGTTTCTTGACAAACTGCTATTTTTGGTGTTAAATGGTTTGTAACCTGCCCTAACTTTGTCTTTTCCGATTCTGGGGCTTTGGGGGACGAATTTTCAATGGTTTCAGGGTTTTTGTGAGATAGCCAAAATACGCGGTAGCCGATCACAGGAATGTCCGAAGCCGAAAATAACAGTGTAAATTGGGGTTTTGGTCGATCGCACATTTGAATTTGCGTAACCAGCCGTTGTCCCGATGAGTCGTAAATCTGCCAATTTTCAGGATTGGAGTCGGGAATGGGTAGGGCGACAACCTCGGAACGCGACCAATTGAGGGTGTTAAAAATCAGAATTGGTTGAGAGTCAGACCTTGGTGGGGAAGGCAGAGAAATTTGACTGGCGATCGCATCTAAGGATTGTAGCAGGATTTGACGGCAAGTGCGATCGACCTCGGCAAAGGCTAGATTAGCATCAATGTAAACTTTCGCGATCGAAGAACCGGGCAAAATATCGTGAAACTGGTTAAACAAAACCTGTTTCCAGGCTATTTCCAACTCTGACTTCGGATAAACCGCGCCCGCACAAATCGTGGCGAGGGAAGAAAGCAACTCGGCTTGGTAGAGTAATTCTTCACAGCGACGGTTGTTCCGTTTTTGGTCGGCGCGAGTTGTGTAGCAACCCCGATGGAATTCCAGGTAAAGTTCGTCTTTCCAAATTGGGAGATGAGGAAGAGTGGAAGCATCAACTTTTTCCTTCCCAGACTCTGCATTTTCAGGGAAATTGACAGATTCAAAGTCATCCAGATTTCCAACAACTTCGTCTTGTCTCAAAATCGGATGACTTTCTGGAATCGAAACATCGACTTGAGACTCGGAATCGGACATTTCAGGGAAATTGGCAGATTCAACCTCATCCAGATTTCCAACAACTTCGTCTTGTCTCAAAATCGGATGACTTTCTGGAATCGAAACATCGACTTGAGACTCGAACTTGCAGATTTCAGGGAAATTGGCAGATTCAAAGTCATCCAGATTTTGGACAACTTCGTCTTGTCTCAAAATCGGATGACTTTCTCGAATCGAAACATCGTTTT
>REAP01000079.1 GCA_004294385.1 Oscillatoriales cyanobacterium
GCAAGATGCCTGTTCCACAAGAGATAAATATTTTTGTGGAGCGGGCATCTTGTCTGCTATAGTTATGTCTTCAGAACAGGCAAGATGCCTGTTCCACAAGAGATAAATATTTTTGTGGAGCGGGCATCTTGCCTGCTATAATTATGTTTTCAGAACAGGCAAGATGCCTGTTCCACAACAGACAAATATCTTTGTGGAGCGGGAATCTTGCCTGCTATAATTATGTCCTCACCATTGCTAAAGCGAGAATTAGGTGTTTTCGGCGCAACTTTAATGGGCCTCGGTTCAATCGTCGGTACCGGAGTATTTGTGAGTATCGGGATTGCGGCGGAAATTGCTGGGCCGGGAGTGATTTTTGCTGTGATTTTGGCTGGTTTAGTGGCTGTTTGCAATGGCCTCAATAGTGCTCAATTAGCGGCAAATCATCCTGTTAGCGGTGGTACTTACGAATACGGTAACAAGTATCTGAATCCTTGGCTGGGTTTTACGGCTGGTTGGATGTTTCTGTTAGCGAAAACGGCTTCGGCGGCTACTGCTGCTTTGGGTTTTGCAGGGTATTTTTTGAATGCAGTTGGTGTAGCCGATCGCACTTATCTCATCCTAACAGCCTTAGTCGCCCTCGCCACTCTCACTCTGGTTGTATTGACGGGCATTAGGCGATCGAATATTGCCAATACTGCGATCGTCTCAGTTACACTGCTATCTCTGGCTGTGTTTATTTTTGCTGGTTTACCAGAAGTAAGCTGGGAAATGGCCACTGTACAGAATGATAGCTCGATCGCATCCATCCTCCACGCCACCGCCCTGATGTTTGTCGCCTATGGCGGTTACGCCCGCATCGCCACCATGAGCGAAGAAGTGCGAGAACCAAAGCAAACTATTCCCAAAGCCATAATTTTCACTTTGGTGCTGACAATGCTGCTTTATATGGCGGTAGCAATAGTATTTGTTGGCGTGGGTGGCGTTGATAAATTGTCCCTGGAAACAGCTATCACTGCTGCACCTTTGGAAGTTATCGCCCGCAGTTTCCGAATTCCGGGAGTTTCTCAACTGCTAGCTGTCGGTGCAATTACCGCCATGCTGGGAGTGCTGCTAAACTTAATTTTAGGGCTGTCGCGTGTATTGCTGGCGATGGGGCGACGTCTGGATATGCCGAGAGTCTTGGCGCGGCTAAACCCTTCGGGGACAACGCCTTATGTCGCTGTAGTGGTTGTCGAAGTTGCGATCGCACTTTTAATCCTCGTCGGCGATGTCAAAACCACTTGGTCATTCAGTGCTTTTAGCATTTTAGTATACTACGCCATTACCAACCTTGCCGCACTGCAACTTTCCCCCACCGAAAGGCTATACCCGCAATGGTTAGCCGTAGTAGGTTTAGCTTCCTGTTTGTTTCTGGCTTTCTGGGTCGAGAAGCAAATTTGGCTGATTGGGTTAACCTTAATTATGGCTGGTTTGATATGGCGCGCGATCGTCCGACTACCAGCGAACAACTAAAATTATGGTACATTGAGAAACCATCCACGGTGGAGAGTTATGCCCGCTCAGAACCCCTTGCCGGCGACTCAAGAATCTGCCGCATTCAGCGCCATCAGTCGCTATCTCGTTCAAACCCTAGTTTCCATTCAGTCCAAGCATCCCGAATGGATAGCTGAAAAATACAGGAAAACCCAGTGGGCAAAACCTGATTTTCAGTCAATTTTGATTGTCAAATTGACCACAAGTTTCAGATTAGCAACAGATGTAGATTCCATACTGCTAACTGCCAAAAAATACCTCCAAATTCTGCTGATTCCCGAATTCGTTAATTCCCCTCAATTCAGCAAATTAATCGCCAAGATTCAGCAATTTGCCGAATCCAAAATAGCACCAGCTAAATCAAGTAACTCAGTCCCCTCAAAGTCTCCAACTCCAACTCTCAGCACAACTCCAACACCCTCCATCGATGTTGGCATTGCCATCCTGCTGCTAGATGTCGAAAACCTACAACTTAATATCGAAACCGAAAAGTTCCTAGAAGGAATTTGCAAATATCCCATCCAAATTAAAGTTGCCTTTGCCAATTGGCGCAGCATGGGTAAAAAAGATGCTGAATTTCACCAGCGGGGCTATCAACTCATTCATGTTCCCCCCGGAAAAGACAGTGCCGATTTAAAAATGGCCACCGTTGGAGCGTCGATTTTTGTACATTATCCCACAGCTAAGGAGATTTTTGTCTGTTCGTCCGATCGCGCCCTAACCCACCTCAGCAATACACTACAAGCCCACGGACTAACCGTATTTCAAGTCCGCAAACAACTAGATAAAATCATAGTTTTAAACAGTAAAACCGGACAAGTTGAAACCCACTCTCTCGTCTCTTTACCAGAAATTGACCCCATAGAAAAAATAGTTTTCCAGCTAAAAGAATTAATTAAAATAGAACAAGAACGCACATCTGCTCAGTGGGTAAAACTTTCAACAATTTCAGCTTTATTTAAAGAAAATTACGGTTCAGCCCTCAATCAAGTTGTGGCAACTCATCTGCTGGGTAGTAAAACCAGAGATATTTTTCTCAAATATCCGACTGACTTTGTGATTCACTACCCCTCAGATACTTCTCAAGCTTATTTAACTCTTTTTGAAGTCAAACTGCCACCAAAAGCACCAATACTTAACAAAGAAAATTCACATAACAGCATTACCGAACCTTCCAGTTTGGAAAATATTAATTCTCTCGAAGACTTGGAAACAGCTATTGTCAAAATAGTTAGTGAATTAACGGGCAACTCTCCCGCTAATTCTGTATTTCTTTCAAATGTAGGGAGCGAATTTCACAGACAATACGGCAAACAAATCACCCAAATTATTAAAGAGTTCAATCTGAGTAGGAAATTTCCTAAATTTTTGCAATCCTGCACTTCTCTCCAGATTACAAAAGCCGAAAAAGGTTGGCAAGTTTCTATAAAATAGTAATTGGGCATAGGGAATTGGGCATAGGGCATAGGGCATAGGGCATGGGGCATAGGGCATAGGGCATAGGGAATTGGGAATTGGGAATTGGGAATTGGGAATTGGGCATGGGGCATAGGGCATGGGGAATTGGGAATTGGGCATGGGGAATTGGGCATAGGGAATTGGGCATAGGTTATTGGTTATTGGGCATGGGGCATAGGGCATAGGGAATTGGTTATTGGTTATTTGTTGTTATTAATTACCGATGCCCCATGCCCAATTCGCCATGCCCGATGCCCCATGCCCAATCATGCCCAATTCGCCATGCCCCCATGCCCCATGCCCAATTCGCCATGCCCCATGCCCCATGCCCAATTCGCCATGCCCAATGCCCAATTCCCCATGCCCCATGCCCATGCCCAATTCCCATAACTTGAGTTATCATACAAACACTATGTAAAGAAATATAAAGGAATATGCAGAACAAAGTTGTGGTTATTGTGGGTGCGACTGGTGGAATCGGTTCAGCGGTGGCCCACAAACTAGCAGATGCCGGTGCAACCCTAGTGCTTGCAGCCAGAGACAGCATTCGTTTAGACGCTTTAGCCACCCAATTGCCGACAACACAGGTACTCGCAGTACCTACAGATATCACCCAGTTGCCACAAGTCGAAACGCTGATGCAGAAAACTGTGGAGCATTTTGAAAAAATTGATGTGTTGATAAATGCAGCCGGTGCGGGTATTCTCAAGCAGTGGAACAAGTTAGAACCCGCTGACTTAGATGCTATGCTTGACTTGAATTTGAAAGGCAGTTTTTATACATCTCAAGCAGCAGCTAATGTGATGAAAGACCGCAAATCTGGTCATATTTGCAATGTCATCGGCATTTTAGGCAAGCATTCGATGGCAATGGGGACAGCTTATTGTGCTTCCAAGTTTGGCGTGGTTGGTTTCAGCAAGTGCATGGCAGATGAATTGCGTCGCTACGGTGTTAAGTTTACGCTATTCTATTTTGGTGGGGTGGATTCTCCGTTTTGGGATAATGTGAGTTTGAAGGTAGATAGGTCAAAAATGTTGACTACAGAAACTGCTGCTAATGCAATTATGTTTGCTCTTTCTGCCGACCCGCAAGCAGTGCCAATGGAGATTAATATTCAGCCAGAAAGTCATTTGTTTTTCTAGCAATTGAATTGCCCACAGATTTGAAATTTTGGATTTTAGATTGTTACGACGGATGAATCTGGGGGTTGTAAATTTTAGATTTAAGATAATACAATTGAATTTGAGATTTTGATTGTCCCTTTTTAATCCAAAATCTCAAATCTCAAATCCAAAATTTCAAAAATTCAGTCTTCAGGAAGACATTATATCTGCTATTTTTAGGATATTATTAGTTGCACTGATAAAAAACCCATGAAAATTATCCAGTCCTCAGTCCCTCTCTTGCGGTTGTGCGTCCCAACTATGCTGAGCTTCCATTTTCCGCTTGCCATTTTTAATTATTGATTATGGAGTTCGATCGCATTCAATTCTATACTCAAAATGCAGTAGCATCGCGGGACTGGTTTGTCAGCAAATTAGGCTTTCAAGCAACAGCGGGTTATTCAAGCAGCCACACTCACACTGAAGTTGTGAATAGTGGCAATATCTGTTTTGTTTTGTCTTCCCCTCTGACACCCGCTAGTCCCGTTGCTAGTTGGTTGACATTGCATCCTCCTGGTATTGCCGATGTCGGATTCCGGGTAAAAAATATTGAATTAACGCTAGCTAGAGCGGTCGCTGAGGGCGCGAAAGTTCTCGAACCGATTGAAGAAGGTCTAAACCAAAGAGGCTGTTTTAAGCGGGCAAAAATTGCTGGCTGGGGAGATTTGAGCCACACGCTAATCGAGGAAATCGGTGAGAATCCACTGCTACCAAATTCTGCTGAACTTCCGTTGTTCACTAAGATTGATCATGTAGTGTTAAATGTGGAAACGGGGGATTTGTCTACTGCGGTTGATTGGTATCAAAGAGTTTTAGGTTTTCAGACTGAACAAAATTTTGATATTCAGACTGAAAAGTCGGCTTTGCGGAGTCGAGTTATGGTTCATGCTGAAGGTGGAGTGCAATTGCCGATTAATGAATCGGCTTCGGTTAATTCTCAAATTCAAGAGTTTTTGGATGCAAATCGGGGGCCGGGAATTCAGCATATGGCTTTACAAACCGATCGCATTGTGGGAGTTGTTACTGATTTGCGATCGCGCGGTTTGCCTTTTTTGCCGGTTCCCTGGACTTATTATACCGAATTGCAACAACATCAAAACTATGTACCGACAGATTGGCAAGAAATTGTAGATTGTCAAGTTTTGGCAGATTGGCAAGAAGATACTCCCGCAGCGATGCTGTTGCAAATTTTTACGCAGCCAATTTTTGCTGAACCGACTTTCTTTTTTGAAATCATCGAACGCCGAATAGCCTTAGTCAACGATCTAAAAGTGCAAGCTGGAGGCTTTGGGGCTGGGAATTTTCGGGCTTTGTTTGAGGCTATTGAACGGGAACAAATGAAGAGGGGAAGTTTGAGCGATAATTGATAAAAATACAACGTCTAATCCCCGAATTCTTCAAATTGAAGGATTTAGATAAATTATCCGATCGCGCCCTTCTAGTTTAGCTTGATAGAGCGATCGATCTGCTTCCCCAATCAACCACTCAACAGAGAGTTCAGGATTAGGTACTGCACTAGCTATCCCGATACTCGCAGTCACACGCTTATTTACCTTGGAGAGTGCGTGAGGAATTTCCTGATCTTTCAAATCGCTGCGAATTAATTCTGCAACCCGCATTGCTCCTGTAGCGTCAGTTTGGGACAAAATCACTGCAAATTCTTCGCCCCCGTAACGAGCAGATAAATCGCCTCCCCGCTGAGCATTTCTATCTAAAATCTCCGCCACTTTTTTTAAACATTCATCTCCTCCTTGATGCCCATAATGATCGTTGTAGAATTTGAAAAAATCCAGATCCAACAAAATCAAAGATATTGGCTCTTGATTTCTGCCCATCCGCAGCCATTCCGACTGCAATGTTTTGTCAAAACAGCGACGGTTAGCAATCTGAGTCAAACCGTCCACAGACGCGAGTCGCTGGAGGGCGCGGTTAGCAGCTTCTAACTCTAATTTAGTCTTTTCTAAAGCTACATTCTGCTGAACCAATTTTTTACTTTGCCGTTTTTCCTGTTCGTATAAACTTCTGATCGAAGCTTCGGCTTCTTGCAATTCTTTTTCCGCATATTTGCGCTTGACAAACTGCCCCAATTGGGAGCCAACAGCAGCCATCATCTGAAGCAAGTCTTCATCTGACGGCTGTTTTGTCCGACAGAAAAAAGTCATTACTCCTACAATTTGACCGCTAGCGCGAATCGGGAAACCAAAGGCAGAACTTAGTCCTGCTTTGGCTGCTAAGTGCGATCGGACAAAATTGCCATCTTTAACAATATCAGTAATCCACTGCGGATAACCAGTGTTCCAAACTACTCCAGGTAAGCCAGCACCAGGATCAAGGATAATCTGCTGGCAATTTTCCACAAAGTCACCAACTTCACTCCCTCGCCACCACACTCCCACTCGCATCATAAAAGGAACTTCTTCAACAGGAGTATCTGGTGTCGCGAACACAAATCGGACTTTTTCGTGCTGATTTCCCCCATCAAATTTAGTTTCTTTTCCATCCACAGGTGTCCAAAGTTCACCGAGATCCCACCCCAAACTTTCGCAAATAGCTTGCAAAATTTTCGGAGTTGCGCTCTCTAAAGAACCAGACTCTGACATGATGTGAGCTACAGCATACTGTGCTGCTTGACGCTTTTTTGTCCGCTGGTACTCGGTGATATCTCTGCCAATATAGACAAAATCTTGTATGGTTTCACTTTCTGAGTGCTTGCTTTCTACCCTTGTCTCGATAGTAGAACAGGAAAAAGCGACAGTCAAATTCAAACCTTGTTTTGTCCTGCAAATTACTTTTACCTGATGCCATGATTCGTTTTTAAGTTCAGCGGGTAACTGGCTAACTTGACGCAATAATTCCTCGTTGGCCGTAATCATCGAAATTGGTTTGCCGATTAATTCTGATTCGGTGTATCCAAATAATAATTGGGTAGATTTATTGATTTTTTTGATTTTACCAGATGCTGTTGTCACTAATAAAATATCATTGATTGAATTCAGAATCTCTTCAATATAATCGCGAGATGTGGCTAGAGTATTGACTTTGATACTATTTTCATTTACTGATTGAACCATCCTTTGTTGAAGATTGGCACTATCTGTTACGTCTTCACAAAAAATAATTAATCTCTCCGGTTTTAATTGTTCTTTATAACCAAAAACATACAAATCTAGATATAAATAAGAGCCATCATTTGAAACTCTTGTGATTGATTTTAATTGAAAATCTGGCTGTTTTTCTTGAAGGATATCGTCTAGGATTTCTTCGATTCCGATTAGTTCTGGAAAACTATCGCGTACATCTTTTCCTTTTTCGATCCCATTAGGAATATCAGAGAAATCTTGAACGTTCAAGGATGTTTCTTGAATCTTAAGTTCTCGATCCACTGCCAGATATTCTATTCGACGCAACGATAACAGTTTATCAAGAATATTGTTAACACTTTTGGGGTGAATATGTAAACTTAATTTGGGGAGCATTTCTTTATGGTAGAACATCAATTTAAAATCTTAGACAGAGTCGAAACATCAGGACACGGCAGTGCCGTGTCCTCTATTGAGATGAGTCTGGATTAAGGCTAGATTTATTCATGAAATATAGCGGTTCGCACTATTTGTGCAACAGATATTAATTGTAGATTCCCTGATATTGATTACAACCGCTACAGTTGAGGGTGAGTAGAACTTGATTGAACCGTTTTATTGAATACTTATTACCTGTGTCAACAGTAACTCCCTATGGCACTTATGTCAAGTTTTGTGGAGGCTCTGATATAGCAATCCTAAATGATTCAAATAAATTTGTAGGGGTAGTGCCAAGAGTGCCTACCCCCTATCTATCGGGCAACCACGGGGCCAAGAGCCCCTACAACAATTACACAACTGATTTAGGATTGCTATATCTGTATAATGATACAATATTCAACAATTTGTATAAAATCTTAAACTTATTCTGCTAAATGCTGAGACTGATTACAGACTTTGATGGGCCAATAATGGATGTGTCCGATCGCTATTATCGAGTTTATCAGCAATGTCTTGCGGAGACTCAAGGTTCAGATCAACAGGTGCGGGAACTCCCGAAACCAGAGTTTTGGGACATGAAGCGGGCGCGGGTTCCCGAAACCGAAATTGGGATTCTCTCAGGATTGGATGCCACCCAAGCTGCGGAATTTGCCCAAAAACGCCGTCAAACTGTTCATACCTTCCCCTATCTGATGTACGATCGGCTAACACATGGAGCAGTGGAAACGCTAGAAAAGGTACAACAGGCCGGAGTAGACTTAGTTGTGATGACTATGCGCCGCGTTAGGGAACTCGACGAAGCTTTCAATCGCTGCAATTTAGGGGAATTTTTCCCAGAAGACCGTCGTTATTGTCTCCCCAACGATTATGTTAAAACTGGGGATGTTAAGGATAAGCCGTTGCTGATGGCAAAAGCTCTCGCTGAATTACCACAGGCTTCTGATGTTTGGATGGTTGGGGATACAGAGGCGGACATTGTAGCAGCTAAGACGCACGGTGTCAAGGTAATTGGTGTTTTGTGCGGGATTCGCGATCGATCGCAACTAGAACGCCAGCAACCAGACTTAATTGCCAACAATTTGGGCGAAGCAGTCGAGATGATTTTCGATCGATCGCCCTGTTGAAATATTAAATAGTGAACAGTCAACAGTCAACTGTTAACTGTTCACTAAAGAGGTTAACCTGATTAACTGAACTATCTACCGCAAAAAACTGCTGACTAGCCACAGAGTTAAAAATGTAAACAAAGCAATAAACTTCTCTGTTGCGATGAACGCCGGATTAACCAAAGTGGCTAAAAGACTTCCCAACAACAGGCCTATAAGCAGACCTAGCACTGTTATAAGTACAGCCCGACCAAATTTTTGTTCCTTGCGGTTCAGAAAATAAAGACAAGAGCCGACTCCTAAAGCTAGAGTCCACTGTAGAGAATTATTACCTGCCGGATAAACACTCAGCCCAGCCAATCCTGTATAAATTCCAGCCGGCCACAAAATGTCCGATCGACTAGGAGTATCGATTAGCCGTTGTAGCCAAGCAGGACTACCAGAGGGAGGAGACGGAGTAAAACTCGCGGGTGCAGGACTCAAGCGCTCAGGAAAGCGGATGCGTTCAGGCACTTTAATTTTACCCTCCTGTCGTTGTCGCAAACGATCCATGAGGATCGCGTCGTAAGCAGCTTCGATCGATTCCAGGCGTTTCGGATCGGTGCTGCAATCTGCTGCTAGACGAGTGCGGGCTTCTTGCACTTCATCAAAAGAAGCATTTTCATCGACCTCAAGCAGTTGATAGGGAGTTGGATGACTCATTTATTTTTTTAATAACCCGCTGGAGACTCTCATTATATGTTGCAATCTTAACAAGAGAGGAAAGCGGGGCGGGGGCTTAGCCGCTTTCCTAAAAAGTTTGGTTGCTAGTTTTTATTGATTTCACTGAGGAACCAACAAATTTGTGGGATTACTTCTGAAAATGCAGTTTTGAAGTTAGAAGGAAATTACCTAAATTTTAAGTTTTGAGTTTTAAGTTAAAGAGTTAAAATTCAAAATTTAAAACTAAATTTTACCTTCTACTTTCTATCTTCAGAAGGGAGTTGTTGCGCCGCCACTAACAATTCCAGACCACTGAACTTTTTTAAGTGGATCGCGGCGGTAGGAAAAAAAGTGAGCTGAGTCAGAATAAGTACAGTGAGGCGCGATCGCCACTTGAGAAGAATTAATTCCCAAATGTTGCAATTGCAGAGCATTGCAGCGCCGAACATCCAAACGTACTTTTCCCGGTGCTGGATCGGCGAACACAGGAGTTTCGGGCAGTTGGTGCAAAAACTCTAGAATGCTGTCGGCTGTTGCACCAACCGCACCCTTGGGAGTAATAGTCGCTCCCAGTTCCGCTGCTACTTCCACCGATACCTGGTAAACCTTTCCAGCGATTGCCGGCCCCATCGCAATCCTCAGATTTTCCAGTTGACTGCCGCAGGCCACAAGTTGATCGATCGCCTCTGGTAATATCTTAGCAGCAGTCCCGCGCCAACCTGCGTGAACTGCGGCGACGAGTCCCGTGCGATCGTCAGCAATCAACACAGGCACACAATCCGCCGTACAAACCCAAATCGCCTCAAACTCTCGCTCTGCCACCAAACCATCAGCCTCAGCATAGATTTCAGCAACAGTTTCTGACCCTGGAGAAACCGGAGAAACCTCACCTGTTTTGAGTACCACATTGCCATGTACCTGCTTAACCCGGTAAACCCGCGCTCCAGGCGAGAGAACTTCCACTAAGTCGATCGGGGTGCGGGGCGAAAACGGAGCAGTAAAAAAGCCATGAGACCAGCGATCGAGCAAGCTACAAGTCAGATAGGGTATCCCTTTCCAACTTTGCCATTGCCAAGTAACATCATCAGAGTCCCCAAGAAATTCAGAGTCCTGAACATTTGTCAAGCGATCGTCAGCTAAATTCATTGAATTTGTATTTCCATAATTAACAATATTGCCAAAAAAACCACGAACTTGAATCAACCAAATAGGTTTAACGGAATAATCCCGTTAACCCGGTACAATGGTTTGGGTTCTACTTGAATTATCGAATTAAAATAAATTAAAGTTAAGCTGAGTTCGATATCCTTGCGCCCCTGTTGAGTTCAGAAAAAAAATAGTGAAACCAGTTTCAGACAAGCATTGGACAGCACCTGTGAACACCAAAGAGCCAAACAAAAAAGCTAAAATCGCCCCGAATATTCACCGTAAGCGTCTTTTGTCCGATCGCTCCTTGCTGGTGGGACTAGGTTGCCTTGCCACTTTGGGACTAATCAGCAAAGGCGTAGTTTGGGCACAAACCGACATTCCAACCGCAGAACAGAGCGGCGGCGCAGCAGACCTCCAGCCCTTATTTGAAGCTCCTCTCCGGGTAGAATCCGCTCCAATCGCAGAAAGCGAACCCCCAGCAGAAGTGGCACGGGAGCCTCGCTACCAGGAACCAGCTTCCGAACAAGAATACGCCCAACCACCAGCAGCGGCACCTTCGACCCCAGACTATTATCTGCCAGAACCCGCACTGATTCCCCTGCCGGAATCCACAGCCCAAGAGCCTGCACCTCCTTTTGAAGCACCAGTTAACCCAGCCAGTGCTTACACCGATCGCACAGAATACAGCGCTGAGGCTACCAACGGCTACGAACCGCCAACAACCATAGAATTTTCAGCGCGATCGACAGAATGTCAAGGAGGGCCAAGTGTTTGTGCGCCAGCTGCTGTAATTTCCGAGCCAGTGACAGCAGATGCTGGGCCAGAGAACTATAGTCCTCAAAGCCCGATCGCTCCTGACTCCTTTGTTGCTGCTCCTCCATCTCGGAATGTTGCAGAGAATGCTCCCAGGAATATCCCAGGGAATGTCCCAGGGAATGTCCCAGGGAATGTTGCCAACAATGGTGGTGAAAAAGCTACTGGTACACTCGGTCAAGCCGTTCAAAAAATCGGCAGTCAGTTATGGGGTGTTGAACCAAAATCTGTTGATGGACAAGTGGCTGATTCCGCTAATCCACCCTACTCCGCTAACTCAAGCAACTCGACTGAAGCAGGATATTATGCTAACACTGCGTATTCTGGATATTCTGGCGGAGGTAGCTCAGCTCCAGGATCGAGCATGGGACTCGGCCCCATTGAAGTCGGCCCGATTAGTGTCAGCAGCGGTAGCAATACAGGTTTTGCTTACTACAATCTCACGCCACGTCCAGCAGGTAAGCTCGGAAATGGCAACACCACTCTGCTGTTTCCCCTATCTATTGCTGCGGCAATTACTTCGCCCTTTGGGTGGCGGACTCATCCAGTTACGGGCAGCGGCAGATTTCACACTGGGACTGACATAGGAGCAGATCTGGGAACACCAGTGCTGGCTGCTTATGCGGGTCAAGTGGCGATCGCCGATTGGTTAGGAGGCTACGGCTTGACAGTAGTGCTCAATCACAACAAAAACTCTCAGGAAACTCTCTACGGACACCTTTCAGAACTGTTTGTGAAACCAGGAGAGTTCGTCAAACAGGGAGACACCATCGGCCGCGTCGGTAGTACAGGAATGTCCACAGGGCCTCACCTCCACTTCGAGATCCGGCAAATGACCGCTCAGGGTTGGGTAGCGGTAGATCCGGGTTCTCAGCTAGAATTCGCCCTAGCCAAAATGATCGGCACTTTGGAAACCGCTAAAGTACCACCAAAAATGCCAGAAATCCTTGCAGCAAAAGACCTGAAGGGATTCAAAGATTTGGAAAACGACTTGCCCCAACTTCCACCTCTACCAGTGGGAATGGACATTGAAGTTCACAACATCCAGCCACCATTCCCTGAATTTCTCAAGGCTGATGTTGTTGCGGCTCAAACGAAAGAGTCGCCGGTATCATCACCAAAAATTCAGAAAACTCAGAAAACTCAGAAGCAAGCTAGTAGGTAAACATTCGGAACAATGGCCATAATTCGGACACGGCAATGCCCATTAGTGTCAACTTAAGGTAGAACCAATAGTCCGACAGGGGTTGAAACCCCTGTCTCACATAGCGAAAGTCCTCTCAAAGAGGACTGAAGAATTAGTTGATATGTATTGGTTTGGGGCAAATCGACCGTCGGTTTCAACTGAAATCTTGCACCATTGTCAGCAACAGGCTTTCCGGCCTGTTCCACAAAGAGTGGATTTCTTGTGGAACAGGCAGGAAAGCCTGTTCACAAAGGCTTGTTGAGAATGGTGCAAGATCTCAGGTATAACTGAAATCTTGCACCATTGTCAGCAACAGGCTTTCCGGCCTGTTCCACAAAGAGTGAATTTTCTTGTGGAACAGGCATCTTGCGTCAGCAACAGGCTTTCCGGCCTGTTCCACAAAGAGTGAATTTTCTTGTGGAACAGGCCGGAAAGCCTGTTCACAAAAGGCTTGTTGAGAATGGTGCAATATCTCAGTTTCAACCGACTTTAGCTATTAGACAGGGGTTTCAATCCCGGTTGGATTCGCGGGCCCACAGACAGACTTGGCGGGCTTTCAGGCTTAAGTTGACACCAATGGGCAATGCCGTTTCCCTACCCAAAATAATTGGGCAATAATTCGGACACGGCAGTGCCGTTTCCCTACCCAAAATAATTGGGAAATAATTCGGACACGGCAATGCCCATAGGTGTCAACTTAAGCTGTCAGCCCGCCCCGTGTCCGTTAGTCATCCATCGAGTCCTAAGCGGGGTTTAAACCCCTGTCTAATAGAATGAACCTTAAGTTGACACCAATGGGCAATGCCGTTTCCCTACCCAAAATAATTGGGCAATAATTCGGACACGGCAATGCCGTTTCCCTACTCCGGGTAATTGTAGGGACACGGCACTGCCGTCTCCTCATTTCCGGTAATATGACATACTTATTATTAAAAAATGACATCGACAAAACTTAGCGTTTCTATCAAAGGAACAGGATTTCCCATCCTTTGTTTGCACGGCCATCCAGGTTCCGGCGATTGTATGTCCGTCTTCACAGAACACTTATCTCAGCGATTTCAAACCATCTCCCCAGACTTGCGGGGATATGGTAAAAGTCGCACTTCTGCTCCCTTTGAAATGACCGACCACCTCCTCGATTTAGAAGCACTTTTAGACGGATTGGCGATCGATCGCACTTTAGCGATCGGATGGTCTTTGGGAGGAATCTTAGCCCTCGAATTAGCAATGAAATATCCCCAGCGAATCACAGGTTTGATCGTACTCGCATCCGCAGCTAAACCGAGAGGAAGTCACCCTCCCATATCTTGGCAAGATAATCTTTATACCGGTTTAGCCGGAATCATCAATTTGGTGATACCGGGCTGGCAGTGGAATATCGATACTTTTGGCAGGCGATCGCTCTTTCGTTACTTAATCCAGCAGCATACAAGCACCCCTTACCGCTATTTAGCCGCCGCAGGTACTCCCGCGTATCTCCAGACCTCCAAGATGGCTACAAAAGCATTAAATACCGCTCTCAGGGCTGGATACAACCGACTACCCAACCTCGCCGAAATTCAGTGTCCTTGTTTAGTCATGGCCGGAGAGGGCGATCGGCACATCACCTCAGCATCCAGTCTAGAAACAGCCCAACACCTGAAGGAAAGTCAGTGGCTGTGCTATCCAAATACAGCCCACTTATTTCCTTGGGAAATACCCGATCGCGTGCTTGCAGACATAGATCATTGGATTGATAGCCAAAACCCCGACTTCTTAAAGAAATCTGGGCTCTAAGAGCGATCGCTGCTATTAGACATTTCCTAAAAAGTTTGTCAAAAACAGGCAGGATGCCTGTTCCACAGTAATTATTAGAGATGTCTATTGAACACTAAAAAACGGGTAACATACCTCCCTCACCAAACTTTCCCAAGTCATCTGCAACCGTCAAATTCACAGGTTTACAGCGTTGAATCAAAACACTAATACCTTCAGCATCTTCATTTTCAATGTCTTCTACATATCCCGCTTTTGCAGATTCAGCTTCTGAAGCCGTCATAAACGGGCCAAAATAGTAAACACACCGAGGAGCTGAAGTTTTAACTTCAACCCACCAAGCTAATCCAAAAAAGTTGAGTAAACTAATCAAGAGTTCTTTCATAAAAATACTCGGTAAGTGGGAAACTCAGAGTTTTGAGACCTGAGAGGGACTGACGGGATTTTCTAATGTATTCTACAGTTTTTTCCAGAGTGCTGCGGCAAGATAGTTTTGCTTGTTTGTCGCGAAGTCCAGATCCCTCCTGAATAAGAGGGGATATGAGTATTTCTCAAAGTCCCTCTTATTCAGCCACATTTAGCCATGTACATGAAACTTTTTAGGCCCGCGTTGGCGGTAAATTTCATATAAAGCCATACCCGTTGCTACCGAGACATTCAAGCTAGCGGTTTTGCCCCTCAATGGAATTGAAACCAATCCGTCACAACCGCGCTGTATCAAAAGGCTCAAACCGTCAGCTTCACCACCCACAACTAAAACAGTGGGGCCAGAGAAATTGATTGTCTCTACCGATTGACTAGCATCAGCAGCAGTGCCGTAAATCCAAAATCCAGCCTCTTTCAATTGTTCCAAAGCGCGGCTGAGATTGACAACCCTCGCCACGGCTAAAGTTTCCAATGCCCCTGATGCTACTTTTCTCACCGTCGAGGTAATCCCAACGGCTCGTCGCTGCGGAATCACTATGCCCTGAGTTCCCAATGCTTCTGCGGTGCGAATGATTGCCCCTAAATTGTGGGGATCGTTGAGTCCTTCTGCTACCACAATTACCGGGCTTTCCGAAGCTAATTTGGCATTGGCAATCAGTTCACTCAAATCTTGGTATTCGTAGGCTGATACTTGAGCGGCTACACCTTGATGGTTCGATTTGCGAGTGATGTAGTCGAGACGTAAATCGTCAACTTCGTCTATGATGCAACCGTTTGACTTGGCTTCGGTGAGCAAGCTGTGAAAGCGGGGATCGTAACGAAGATGTGGTACAACCCAGATCCGGTTGAGGACTTGATCGCTTTCCAAAGCCGCTTGCACCGCATGACGGCCATAAATCATGTCCGTATCTGCTTCTGCTTGTACTTCAGTGCTGCTCGCAGTCTCAAGTACGCGACTCTCTCGGTTTTTGTAATAATTGCCGCGAGACTCCTGGGGGCTGCTGTCTCTGTTGCTGAAATGACTGCCACGGGATTCCTGGGGGCGACTATCTCTGTTGCCGAAACGACCGCCACGGGATTCCTGGGTGCTGCTATCTCTGTTACCGAAACGACCGCCACGGGATTCCTGGGTGCTGTTGTCTCTGTCTCTAAAATAATTGCCACGGGATTCCTGGGGGCGACTGTCTCTGTTGCCCAAATAAGTGCCGCGCGGTTCTTCGGGGCTACCGTCTCTGTCTCTGTAATTATTGGTGCGAGGTTGGGGGCTGCTGTCTCTGTCTCTGTAATTATTGATGCGAGGCTGGGGGCTGCTGTCTCGGTCTCTGTAATTATTGGTGCGAGGCTGGGGGCTACTGTCTCGGTCTCTGTAATAATTACCAGAAGATGGTTGCGGGCTGCTATCTCTGTCTCTGAAATGATTATTTCTTCGCAGTTCTGGTTTGCTGTCGGAGTCTGAGTTTCGTTTGAAAACCGATCGCACGGGCATTTCTTGAGACGATCCAAAAGATCGCTTTTCAGGCCCTCCGACTCCGCGAGTATCTGGACGAGGCTTGCGTTCAAAGCGGGGAGATGATGACGAATCATCACCACGGCCCTCGCTTTTGAATGGTCTGCTATCGCGCTTGGGCCCTTGGGGGTTTGGTCTAGTAAATTTTCTCATTTGTTTTTTGGTGGAAGTAAAACTGGTTTTGGCTAAAAGCCAAGGAATTTTTGAATTTTTGATTGACGAATGAATCTGGGGCGTTTGAGATTTTAGGTTTACTGAGGTTCGAGGATTTTACCGTTTATTAATTGCTAATTAATCATAAATCCTATTTTTCTTAGAAGAGTTTTGCCATTAGATTTTGGCGGCGTAAGACTTTTTAAGTCATAACTAACTACTCACATTTTCTAATAGCTAAAACCTTTAACTGTCAATTTCTAAAAGTGCCAGAAGTTCAGTCAATCTTTCGGGATCGGTGAGGTATAAGTATCCCACCAAAGTTTCTAAGCTACTTGCTTGTTGATAAATCTCTGGATCTGCCCGCTGGGAACGGCCCGCAGCAGCATTGCGGCCGCGCTTGACAATTGCTAATTCTGTACTGTTCAAGTAAGGAGAGATCGATCGCAAATGACGCGCTTGAGTTTCGGCTCGTACTTGTCCCACCACCAATTCGTGATAAGCTTGCAATTTTTTGGGCGGAACTAAGTAAAAAGTGCGAACGTGTAGTTCGTATACTGCATCTCCTAAGTAAGCCCAAGCTGCTGGCGAAAGCCTTTCTATTTCTGCTGATGTCGCCATCCCAGGATGTAATCGATTTAAACTGACATTAGTCAGACTCAGCTTTTGCTCATTATCTGCGATCGGCGACATACTTTTTCAATAAAACTTTCGCACAGCTTTTTCTCGTCACTTGTTAATCTCTTGACATTTCACCCATTGTAGCGAGTGCACGGGCTGGTTAAGGCAATCGCTTTGACTTGATATTTACCCAATATCTATTTTAGACTACACCATTTTTTTAGATATCTGCCATACATCTTTATATTTGCTCAAAATCATAAAAATTTGCTATCCAGTTGTCAGAACCGGATAGCTAATTTCATCCACTTTTTCGGTCAAGCATCCTTGACGTTTTTTACGGCCTCATCAACACTCGGCTGCAAAGACAAGAATTTATCTAAGCGAACCACTTTAACAGTCCCTGTTACACGGGGATTGGTAACAATTTGCAATGTCCCCTCCAAACCTTGGGCTTTCTTGACAAGTTGCACAAGTGCGCCCAAGCCTGAACTATCCAAAAAGTCAATTGTGGACAAGTCCAAAATTACGTGTTTTGGACCATCATCGATACATTTGGTCAGTACCTTCCGAAAAGCTGCCTCAGAAAAAGCGTCCAGTAGGCCCGTCAGGCGAAATAGCTGATAGTTATTCCTGACTTCGCGAGTGCCTCTGAGGCTAACGGTCAGGGTCAATGGCTCAGAAATGACACCCTCCTAGCAAGGTATTGCTTAAAGTCGAGGCTTCATTGTAGGAGTTTTTTGGTTTTTTGTCTACTGTTTAGTCATTAGTCATTGGTCATTGGTCATTAGTCATTAGTTATTGGTTATTGGTTATTGGTTATTGGTTAGCTGACTGTTGACTGTTGACTGTTGACCACTGACTACTGACTGCTGACTACTGACTAATGACTACTTTCTGATGTTCTCGCATGGACTGTACGAATCGATCGAACAAATAGTCAGCATCATGGGGGCCAGGACTGGCTTCGGGGTGATACTGGACTGAGAACAGTGGCAAGGTTTTGTGCTTCAATCCTGCTACGGTGCGATCGTTCAAATTGAGATGAGTAATTTCAACTTCGGGGACTAACGAGTCTGGGTCGATCGCAAAACCGTGATTTTGGCTAGTAATTTCCACTTGCTGAGTTAAACCAGCCGGGTGATTCAATCCCCGGTGTCCAAACTTGAGTTTAAAAGTTTCCGCACCCAAAGAAAGTCCCAAAATCTGGTGTCCCATGCAAATACCGAACACAGGTTTGTCCGACTTTAACAAAGCCTTCGCAGTCTCAATCCCTTCCGTTACCGCCGAGGGGTCTCCAGGGCCGTTGGACAGAAAAATGCCATCCGGGTTGTACTTCAGGATTTCCTCTGGCGTTGTGTCAGCGGGAACAACAATTACCCGACAGCCATAACTGGCCAAACGTCGCAGAATGTTGCGCTTGATCCCAAAATCGATCGCCACCACCGTCCACATTTCAGCACCAGCGGGTTTGACTGTCGGACTAAATTCCCAAACCGAGTCAGTGGCCTCTGACCACTCATAAACCTCGCGGGTAGTCACTTCCCGGACAAGGTTTAGCCCGTCCATGCTGGGGGAGTCTTGGACTTGTTCCAACAGCTCAGCAGGGTCGAGAATGGAGGTAGAAATACCACCGTTGATGGCTCCCACCGTGCGAATTTTGCGAGTCAGGGCGCGGGTGTCAATGCCATAAATTCCGGGGATATTGTATTGTTTGAGGTAGTCTGGCAGAGATTGGGACGATCGCCAGTTACTAGGGCGATCGCATACATTCCGAGCAATAGCTGCTCGAATGTGCGGGTGCGAAGACTCTTCATCTTCGAGATTTACCCCGGTATTGCCCAATTCTGGGTAAGTAAAAGTGACGATTTGTCCCGAATAACTGGGATCGGTCAAAACTTCCTGATAGCCAGTCATCCCAGTATTGAATACTACTTCGCCGACGACGGTGGTGCGAGCACCAAAAGACCAGCCGCGGTAAGCAGTACCATCAGCGAGGACTAGGAGAGCGGGTTGTGCAGTTGAAAGTGACATGGCATCCTTAATTGTCGTGTGGTTTCATTCTTATCACTGCCGGGGATTTGATGCTAGCCGGCAAAATACAAATATTGTTTCAAATTTCTGCAATTGAAGTTTTTGCGATCGAGATTCAGCACCTTGTGGCTCTATTTGACATAGGGCATAGGGCATAGGGCATCGGGAATTGGTAATCCGTTTATATCCGTTAAATCCGTTACAGAATCCGTTGCCGAACTTCCTTCTTCCTATAAATCTATACCGATCGGCAGTTGCTCCTGTTACGATCGAGCTATAGCGTTTAACCAAACTATGCCTCACAAATCTCCTTTACCCTTACTCTCAAACCTATACAAACATCAACGGTTAGCTCAAAACCTACGAAAACCCTTACTGGTTTTAACAACCGTTATTTCTCTGAGCAGTTCAATTTTAGTAGGGACTGTTGCCAACTCTTCGCGAGCACTAGCTCAAGAAAGTGAGGGATGCTTCATGCGGAGCTCAAGCGGCCGAACTGTCAACCTCAGCGAATCCGTCTGCGGTTTTCTGCCCAAAGACTTAACCCCAGCTACTTCCACAGCAGCCAAGTCAGGAGTATTTCAGGCAAAAATCAAACGCCGAGAAGCTAATATCCCAGTCATCGAAGTCACATTTAACGGCACACAAAAGTTCGATATGATGGTAGATTCGGGAGCCAGTGGCACAGTAATTACACCAGCAATGGCCAAAGCCCTGCGCGTGATTCCTTCGGGAACAGTCCAAGCAAAAACTCCCAACGGAGAGGCTACTTTTCCCCTAGGCCGCCTGACATCTATTCAAGCTGGAGGTTTGACCATTAAAAATGTAGTTGTAGCCATCTCGCCGTCCCTAGATATCGGATTGTTAGGTCACGACTTTTTTGGTGATAAAGACGTGACGATTAAGTTAGATGTGATTGAATTTCGATCGCGTTCTTAAAAAAAAGTTAGTTGTTATTTGTTAGTTGTTATTGGTTAGTTGTTATTGGTTAGTTGTTATTGGTTATGAGTAGCAACTAACAGCTAACAAATAATAACCAACAATAGATTACTGCCAAACAGTTAACAGTTAACCATCAACAATCATCTGACGGTACAACCGGAATTGATATCAGTCCTCTTGAGAGGACTTTCGCTTTGAGGCAGGGTTTCAACCCTTGCCGGACTATGGGTTGTACCTAATTTTTGACACCAATGACAACTGCCAACTGACAACTGCCAACTGCCAACTGCCAACTGCCAACTATCAACTATCAACTATTAACTGACTTCACTTCAAAAATTCAACCAACTCCTCCAACTTCAACCAAGCTTCGCCACTCAATAAAATCTCCTTCGCCAAAACAACTCCAGCCTCGTGATCACCCAAAGGAATCACACCTCCCACCTGAAAAGCCAAAGACGCATTCAAAGCCACAACATCCATTTGTGCCCGCGTTCCCTTACCCTGAAGAACATTCCGCAAAATCTCAGAATTTTCCTCAACATTTCCGCCTTTCAAAGACTCGATCGCACAATGTGTCAATCCTACCTTCGTAGCATCCAAAGTAGTAACTTCTACTTTGCCATTCGACAAAATCGCCAAGTCTGAAATATCCCCCAAACCCGCTTCATCCAACTTTTCTCTGCCATGAATCACCACCGCCAACTCAGTCCCCAACTCAGCCAAAGCTTCGGCAATAGTTGATACCAGACTCGGATCGAACACCCCGATTACCTGACCTGTAGGGCGCATAGGATTCACGAGGGGGCCCAAAAGGTTAAAAATAGTCCGCACCTTCAAAGTACGGCGCAGCGACGCTACAGCCTTGAGTGCGGGATGCCACCCAGGTGCAAATAAAAATGTGATACCCACGGAGTCTACCGCAGCTCTCACTCTTTCGGAATCTGCGTTGAGGTTGACTCCCAGTGCTTCCAATACATCAGCAGAACCTACTTTACTTGATGCCGATCGATTTCCGTGTTTCGCGACTCGCACTTGGCCGGCGGCGGCGACAAAAGCCACAGCAGTTGAAATGTTAAATGTGGAAGCGCCGTCGCCACCAGTACCGCAAGTATCAATCAATTTCAGGTTGGAAACAATGCTCTGGGACTCGCCTGTGAGGGACTGAGACTGCAACACCTGAGCCATTCCGGCCAATTCTGGGGCAGAGATGCCTTTTGCTTGGAGAGCGGCTAGAATCGCGCCGGAGAGTACGGGGGGAATAGCCTCTGCTAGCCATCCTTGCATTAAGTTGGCTGCGGTGGCGCGATCGAGAGATTGTCTGTCTAACAATTGTTGCAGCAAACTAGGCCACAGAGGAGAATCAGTCATCGGATTTTAGATTTTAGATTTTAGATTTTGGATTGCACCCACAGCCTGTAACGTTCACAGGATGATGAGCATTTATACTACCACTGTTGCTCAATATGAATTTTTTGATACAACAATTGCCTCTGTGTTGTGGCAATTTCAAAAAGCAACACCAGTAGTATACAGAGTTACCGACCGTCAGCTCTATTATTTATCAGGGAGAATAATTAACACTAACTGACAACATCTGTGGCAAGCCTTGAGCTTGATTGGCGGATTAAGGCTAGTAGGGTGCGTCCGAAAGGCGAACCCTTACGCTGAAACGGAAAACCTGATAATACTGACGCACCCTACGCTGCGGAGTTTAAATGCCGAACAGCTTAGTTGCAAATTTACTTCATCGGCGTCTCGCCCATCGCCTCAAAGCCTACAGTTAGTGTTGTGCTGTTGCTTGTTGCTTATTGGTGATTATCGATTTTTGGTTGTTACTTATTGGTTGACATTATCGGTTAAGCTACTTACTTAACCACTAAAATATTACTAACAACCTCTCTAAAATATTCAATTTAAAGAAATAAACAGGGTATTAAAAAGTGATGGATCAAAAAATGGAACATAAAGAAATGGACTGCCTGAACATCAAGGAGGCGCTACAGCAAATGGAAGCAAAATATTATAGTATATTTGAAAATGCTATTTCCGGTATTTTTCAAACAACCCCTGAAGGGCGCTACCTCAGTGCTAACCCCGCCCTAGCTCGCATCTACGGGTACAATTCCACAGACGAAATGATGCTTGCCTTGACCGATATTAGCCACCAACTTTATGTCGAAACCCAGCGACGATCAGATTTTATTGCCGCTTTGCAAGAACATGATATTGTGTCCGATTTTGAGTCACAGATTTATCGCCGAGACGGAACAATAATTTGGATTGCCGAAAATGCGCGGGCTGTCCGCGATCAAAATGGTGAATTGCTCTACTATGAAGGTTTTGTCGAAGATATCACCCAGCGCAAGCAAGCAGAATCTGGACTTAGAGAAAGCGAAGAACGCCTGCGTTTGGTAATTGAAAGTGTCAAGGATTACGCTATATTTATGTTAGATATTGACGGATATGTAGCTAGCTGGAATTCTGGAGCAGAAGGCATTTTTGGCTATAAATCCTATGAAGTAGTCGGCAAACATTCTGAGTGTTTTTACACCAAAGAAGGTCTTGAACTTAGTAAGCCTAAAGAAAAATTAGCAATAGCGATCGCAGAAGGTCGATATCAGGATGAAGGCTTGCGGATTCGCAAGGATGGATCGCGATTTTGGACTAAAGTTATTGTGACGACCTTGCGCGATGAAAGCGGAGAGTTGCGCGGCTTTTCTCAAGTAATGCAGGACATTACTAAGCAAAAGCGGGCGGGAGAGGAAAGGATGCAGTTGATTACTTCTTTGCAGGAGTCGGAAAAAAAGTTTCGCACTCTGTACGAATCGACTACTGATGCGGTAATGTTGCTAGATGAAATAGGTTTTTTGGACTGCAATCCGGCTACTTTAAAATTGTTTGGTTGCATCAGTGAATCAGAGTTTTGTGGCAAGCATCCCTCGGAATTTAGCCCGCAAATTCAACCAAATGGGCAAGATTCCATGAGTCTATCACAAGAGCGAATTAATGCAGCTTTGACAGCAGGAAGTTGCCGTTTTGACTGGATTCACTGTAGGTTAGATGGTTCGGAGTTTCCGGCTGAGGTGCTACTTACTTCTATGGATATTGGCGGCAAAATAGGTCTGCAAGCGGTGGTGCGCGACATTACTGAGCGGGTGCAGGCAGAGGAGGCCTTGAAGCACGCTAATGAGGTGTTAGAATGTCGGGTTCAAGAGCGTACAAGTCAGTTAGAGTCAGCTATTCAACAGTTGCGTTTGTCGGAAGAAAAGTTTTCTAAGGCTTTTCGCTCTAGTCCAGATTCGATGACTATTACTACTTTTACTAATGGGCTGTTTATTGATGTTAATGATAGTTTTTTGTCGATGATGGGTTACTCTCAGCAAGAGGTAATTGGTCAGACAGTGCCGCAATTGAATATTTGGGTAAGGCCAGAAGATCGAGCGACTTTTAGGCAAATTTTGGATGAGCAAGGTGTTGTTCGCAACCGCGAGTGCGAGTTTCAAATGAAGTCGGGTGCGGTGGTGGTTTGTTTGCTGTCAGCCGAGTTGATTAATTTGGGAGACGAACTCTGTATGGTGGCGGTGATGACGGATATTACCGATCGCAAACACGCAGAAGAGGCCCTACGGGAAAGCCAGCGGGCCTTGGCTACACTGATGAGCAATTTGCCGGGAATGGCCTACCGTTTTCGCAATGATGCCGATCGCAGTATGGAGTTTGTCAGCGAGGGTTGCTATCAGTTAGCTGGCTATTCCCCTGAAGAGTTTATCGGTACTAGGCAAATTTCTCTCTCAGAATTGACTCACCCAGACGATCGCGATACCTTTTGTAACGCCGTCGAAGTTGCTTTACGAGAAAATCGACCCTACCAACTAACTTATCGCATTACCTCCAAAAGTGGGGAAGTGAAATGGGTTTGGGAACAGGGTTTAGGCGTGCTTTCTGAGTCTGGAGAATTGATCGCTTTGGAAGGATTAATTACTGATATTTCCGAACAAAAACGCAGTGAAGAGGCTTTGGTGCGATCGCAAACTGAGTTAACCGAACAAAAGCTTCAGCTTGAAAATACTCTGCACGAATTGCAACAAACTCAAGCCGTCTTAATTCACACAGAAAAAATGTCTACACTCGGTCAAATGGTAGCCGGTGTTGCTCACGAAATTAACAATCCCGTCAGCAGCGTCTGCGGTAATCTCGTTCACCTCAGTCACTATACAGATGATTTGCTAGATTTACTCGCTCTTTACCAGGAGAACTTCTTACAGCCACCAGCAGTAATTCAAGATAAAATTGAGGAGATAGAACTAGATTTTCTGTTAGAAGATTTACCAAAAGCCATGTCATCGATGCAGGTTGGAGCCGATCGCATTCGGGAAATTGTGCGATCGCTCCAAATTTTTTCCCGCAAAGACGATAATAAAATGAGCCGCGTTAACCTCCACGAAGGAATTGACGGCACATTGTTAATTCTGCAAAGCCGACTCAGAGCTAGAGGTGGCCATCCTGAAATTGCCGTCATTAAAGAGTACGGAAACTTACCTTTGGTTGAGTGTTACGCAGGGAAAGTCAATCAGGTATTTATGAATTTGATCGGAAATGCGATCGATGCGATCGAGGAGTACAATCAAGGGCGTTCTCTTGTCGAAGTAAAAGCTAACCGCAGCAAAATTAAAATTAAAACAGAAATCCAAAACTCAAACGTAATCGTTCGGATTTCCGATAACGGCCCAGGTATGCCAGAGGAAGTTTCCCAGCAATTGTTCGATGCTTTTTTCACCACCAAACCAGCCGGAAAAGGCACTGGCTTAGGCTTGTCAATTTCCCACAAAGTTGTCAAAGAACATGGTGGTAAACTTAGTTGTGTATCAGCACCGGGTCAAGGAGCAGAGTTTATCATTGAATTGCCGATCGAACAAATTAGTCAGTAGTCAGTGGTTATTGGTTATTGGTTATTTGCGGTGCCCTGAGCCCTTCGACCCTTCGACTCCGCTCAGGACAGCGCTCCGCTCAGGATAAACTCCGTCGAAGGGTTATTGGTTATTTGTTCCCAATTCCCAATTCCCAATTCCCAATTCCCAATTCCCAATTCCCAATTCCCAATTCCCAATTCCCAATTCCCAATTCCCAATTCCCAATTCCCAATCCAATTCCCAATTCCCCTTACATTATAATTTAGATAAAGCAGATTTAATAGTTTCTAGCAACTCAGTCTGCGACCAAGGTTTCAACAAACAACGATGGAGATTAGCTTGTTTTTTTGCCCGCTCAATCGCTGCTTGATCCGCTTGACCCGTCAGCATAATTTTAATAACTTTTGGGAACCGCTCGTGGACGCGAATCAAAAAATCATCACCCTTAATACCAGGCATTAACCAATCAGAAATAATCACAATGACACTAATCTGATCGTGATCTAGTTCCTCTATTAAATCCAAAGCTTCATAGGCATCTTCGGCTGCTTCATACTTGTAGCTAGTCCCGAATTCTGTTGATAGCTGCATCCTCAGACTATCTAAGACCATTCTCTCATCGTCAACACACAAAATAACAGGTTTAGACATTGTTTTTCATCTTACTATGATACTAACTCTTTTAAGCTGTTCGGCATTTAAACTCCTCCGCGTAGGGTGCGTCAGTATGATCAGGTTTTCCGTTTCAGCGTAAGGGTTCTAGCTGACGCACCCTACTAGCTGCCAGATTACGACTATCTGGTAATTGGTAAAAAAACCTTAAATACAGTTTGACCAGGAATCGATTCAAACTCTATTTTCCCCTGATGTTTTTTGATAATTTTATTGATAATATCCAGTCCTAATCCACTGCCTTCTCCTGGGGCTTTAGTGGTGAAAAAAGGAGCGAAGATTTTCGACTTAATCTCTTCAGATATTCCTTTGCCACTATCAGTAAAGCTAATTTGTACCTGCTCGTCAATCACGATCGCATCAATCATTAAAGTGCCACGATTATCCATTGCTTGCAAGGCGTTATGAATCAGATTTGTCCATACCTGATTTAATTCATCGGGATAACACAGTATGCGTGGCAATTCGGCATAATTTCTGATCACATTAACTCCTTGTTTAAATTGATTTTGATAGAGAGTTAAGACAGTTTCAATCCCTTCAGTTAAATTGGCTTGAGTCATTTGACCCGACTGTTCATAATGGGCATAGGTTTTCAAAGCAAACACCACCTTTGAAGCTCGCTCTGTGGCTGTTTGAATAGTCGTCATACCTCTTTTTATTTGTGAAAGTTTATAAGCTAATTCTAATACATTAAAACCATTTGGTCTCGTGAATAGGGGAAGAAAGGCATCAATTTTATTGTAAATTCCCATGATTACCAATGTATCAGCAAAATTTTCAGCATCAATCTCAGAAAACTCCAATTCTTGCAGTTGAATTCTTAAAGCTTTCTTCAACTTACGTTCTTCTTTGGTAGAGAGTGTTAATTCTTGATGGAGCGATCGCCCAAGTAACGCTAGGAACTCTTGTCCTTGCTCTTCGTTAAGGGTTTGAAACAGTCCCGGCAACTCTTCCAGGGTTGAACTCAAAAAGCCTGAAATACTCCCCGCTGAGGATCGAATTGCTGCGATCGGGGTATTGATTTCATGGGCAACTCCTGCCACCAATTGTCCCAGTGCTGCCATTTTTTCCGACTCGATTAATTGCTGTTGAGTGGCTTGCAATTCTGCTAATGCCGAGGCTAATTCTTGGTTTTTTGCCTCAATTTCCCGATTCATCTGCAAAGCAACATTCTTAGCTTCCCTTTCTTGGGCTAGGCGTAGGCGATCGGATTCTGCTCGTTGGCGATCGCTAATATCTTGGAAAGTACAAATTGCATAATTAATATTTCCCATTTCATTCAATATTGGTGTCGTCGAAACCTCAAGAGGAATAATTCGATCGGGTTGATGCACTTCTAAATCTTCCACACGCACCGTTTCTCCCGCCAGCGATCGCACAACCGGCAACTCATTATTAGGATACAATTGTCCGGTGCCAGCGCGATAAACTTGATAGGCTGGAGACAACTCCTCGATTGTCACCTCCGGTAAGATTTCAATCCCTAATAATTCCTTTGCTTTGCGATTAGCGTAGGTGGTTTTTCCCGTTGTATCGTAGACAGATACCCCTATAGGTATCGCTTCCAAAAACTGAGCTAGACGATGCTCATTAGCTCTCAGTTGGGTATTTTGCTCTGCCAACTGGTGTTCTAACCAATAAATTTTTAGCGCTTCTTGGAGGGTTAAATTGAGTTGTGTACTTACCCAAGGCTTGGCAATATAGCGATAGAGTTGAGCAGAGTTAACTGCATTGCTGACTCCTTCGATAGTAGCTTGACCGGTTAGCATGATTTTGAGAGTATTAGGCGATCGCTCATGAATACGTTTTAAAACTTCATCCCCTTTCATATCGGGCATAATATAGTCAGCGATTACCACAGCAATTTCGCATTTCTCAGTAAGCAAATCATCAACTAATTCTAAAGCTTCAATCCCGCCCATAGCCATTTCAATTTCAAACATATCGCCCAGATTTACCGATAGTTCCCTCATCAAACTATCAAGCACCGTCTGATCGTCGTCAATACAGATAATCACAGGCTTCATAATTTTCCCAACCCTTCTTGAATACAAGCAATTAATTCCTGTTCACTCCAAGGCTTTTGGAGATAGCGATGAAGGTTTGCCTGTTCTTTTGCCCGTTCTACCGCTGCTTCATCTGCTTGTCCAGTCAATAATATTTTGACAACATTAGGGAACTTTTTGTGGACTTCAATTAGAAATTCATCACCCTTCATCCCTGGCATTAACCAGTCAGAAACTATGACAATTACATCGGTACTTTCTGCTTGTAATTCTTCCAGAATTTCCAGAGCTTCTTCAGCATTTTCTGAAGTCTCATAGATATAACTATCACCAAATGCTGCTTGCATTTGCCGCAGCAAACTGTTGAGAATAATTACTTCATCGTCAACACATAAAATCGATAGTTTAGGCATTTTTAGTTTTTTGTTAGTTTGTATGTTCCAGTCAGGATACGGCAGTGTTCATAGGTGTCAACTTAAGTTTTTATTCCATCAGTCCTTCCGCCCACCCGCTAGTCCAACCGGGGTTGAAACCCCTGTCTAATAGCTAAAGTCCTCTAAAAGAGGACTAATGAGTTGAAAATTCTTCTTCTGGTTCCTCAGTCCTCTTGAGAGGACTTTAGCTTTGAGGCAGGGGTTTCAACCCTTGCCGGACTCGCGAGATGACTAACGAACTTGGCGGACTAAAAGCTTAAGTTGATACCAATGGACACGGCGTCGTGTCCAGAGTTGCCTAGTCCCTAGATTTCTATCGGTAAAGAAACAGTAAAAGTAGTTTGACCGGGCATCGATTCAAATTCAATCATACCTCCATGTTTTTCGACAATCTTCCTCACGATATCTAGTCCCAAACCACTACCTTCTCCAGGTGGTTTAGTTGTAAAGAAAGGCTGAAATATTTTCGCCTTAATGTCTTCAGGAATACCCTCACCGCTATCAGTAATACTGACCAGTATACAGCCATTTTGCTCCCTGGCATCAATCGTCAAAGTTCCCCGGTTATTCATAGCTTGCAAGCCATTATGAATTAAATTCGTCCAAACTTGATTTAGTTCATCAAAGTAGCAGCGAATCTGGGGCAAATCTTGATAATTGCGAATCACCTCTATTCCCTGTTTAAGTTGATTTTGATACAGAGTTAAAACAACTTCAACTCCATCAATAATATTCGCTTCAATGGTTTCTCCAGTTTGGTTGAATCTGGCATAGGTTTTGAGTGCAAAGACAATTTTCGCCGCTCTTTCAGAAGCAGTTTTAATATCTCGTGTACTTTCTTGTAAACGGACAAACTGACGCACAGTTTTGAGGAAATTTTCGCACTCTGAATCTTGGAATATAGAGGTAAAAGGTTCCAAACGATCGCAAATTCCCAAATCTAACAGCAGATTCGCCACAGTATCAGCCTCAGCCATGCCTTGAGCCTGTAGCTGACTGACAATAGCTTTCCTGAGTTGGCGACGTTCTCGACCCGATACCGTGGTAGTATTTTGTTGCGATCGCACCAGCATTTCAGTAAATTGTTGTTGGCGTTGCGGGGATAGTGCTTGGAAAAACGATGGTAGTTGATTCAGATTTTGACTCAAGAAATCGCCAATAGAACCCACAGAGGAACAGATTGCTCCCAAAGGTGTATTGATTTCATGAGCAACTCCCGCCACCAGTTGTCCCAATGCAGCCATCTTTTCCGATTGAATCAGTTCGTCTTGGGTAGATTTGAGATTGTCTAAAGCCTGTGAAAGTTCTTGAGTCCGTTCCTCTACTTTTGTTTCTAAATTAGCATAGAGTTGAGCATTTTCAATCGAAATTGCCGCTTGAGAGGCTAAGATAGTTAGGACTGAGAGGCGATCGGCAGTAAAGGCATTTGTCAGCAGATTATTTTCTAGGTACAGAATCGCGATCGGCTTTCCTTGATGTTGAATCGGCAGACACAAAACCGACTTTGGCTGATGCTGGATGATATAAGAGTCAGCAGCAAAGGTAGTTTCAGCCGTCGCATTGTCTATTACCAAAGTTTCTTGGGTGCGCCAGACATAGTTAATAATTGCGATCGGAATTTCGTTAGACTCAGCAACGGGAGTTGATTTGAGGTTGCATGATTCACCGCTCATACATTGAACAGCGACGAATAAGGAATCTCCTTCGATTAAAATCATCGCTCCTGTTTCTGCTCCCGCATTCTCCATCATCACTTGCATCAAAGTGGAGAGCAACTTATCGAGATTGATTTCTCCTGACATTAATTGAGATGCTTTAATTACTGTTGCCAAGTCCAGAATTTGTGAAACACCTGAAGTAGTGCCTGCAACAGTTCCAGTCATCATTTGAGCAATTGTTTCGCCTGTTTTTAAGCTCGTTTTCTGATTCAAAATAGGCGCTAGTAATTCGGGATAGCGTTTTTCTAAATGCTCAACTTTTGCCTTGGCTCCCCAGCGTGCATAGCCGTAGTAAGCATCTATTAAGTAGACTTGAGCAATTTTATCTTTCCCCCAAGTTAGATAAAATTTAGCTGCGAGTTCGTTGGCGAGAGCTTCTTCATTGATGTACTCGTTTTCTTTGGCGAGTTTAATAGCGCGATCGTATAGATCCATCGCTGCGACTGTGTTACCTAAAACTCGTGCTTTCTCAGCTTCTACCAAATCATATTTGTGCTGAAAATTCATCGGAGCAGATTCCGCCCATTGCTGCATTTTTGCTTGATTAGCTTCCACTTTCAAAAGCACGACTTCTAATGCAGAATCAGCAACAGAAAGTTGCACCAAAGAATCGTAATAATAGAACATAACCTCATGTACTAATCCCACGCACCCATCTACAAATTCTTCAGCTTTAGCTGCATATTCTAATGCTAACTTGCTGCTATCAAATAGATAATGAAGGCTAGTCTTATGAAGATATAGAGATTCTAGTGCAACTCTATCTTTCGCTATTTCTAGAATAGGCAGCATTTGTAAGTCGTTATATGCTTCACCTATTAACAGCAGCGGATTTTCTGATTTCCCTAATAAATTTAGCACTGATTGCCATAATATATTCAACCAATTCAAAGGAGTAATTTGCCGATTCTTGGCAACTATATAACTATAATTTGTGATCTGTTTTTCAAGTCCTACCAATTCTTCTCCAGCAAAGTAAGCATATTGGCATTTTTCGACAGCACAAAAACTGGCGTGTGCTAAATCTCCATTTTCTAAACCGCTTTGATAACCTGCTGTCAGAAGAGGCTGAGTTAATCGCAGATGCTGTTGGCCGTGAACCGAAAATGCTCCCACTTTAAATAACACAGCACTATTGACTTTTTTAGCATTTAAGTGTGCTAGTAAATCAACAGCAAAACAGCCATAGCGATAAGATGCCTCAAAATCTCCGACTACCACATTCAGAATAATCGCATAATCAGCAAAAGCATAAGGTGAGAAAACTGAATGACCATATTCAAGTAGTAAATTCACTTCTTCGCACCCCATATGCGGAGTTAGAAATGGTGCCACCATCGCCGCCGCAGGAGTCATACTCGCAATAATTCGCAAAGCAGCTAATTTGTATTCATCTGTCATAGCAGGCAGATTTAGTAGTTCCTCGTTACTCTTTCCGGCTAAAGCTTCTGCGGTTGCTTCTACTATTTCTTGAATTTGTTCATGAGTAGGTGATTCCGGCAAGTTTACTCCGAGTAGGGACAACACTTGCAAACCAATTTCAATTGCTTCAAGTTGTTTAGTTTCTGCGATGCAGGCAGAAATTTTTACTTCATATACTTTGACTTTATCCAAAATAGTTTTTGCCTGTTGCATCACCATTTCAGCCAATTGCTCCATCTGTTCAAAATCAGTGCTGAGATAGGCTGACTCAGTGGCTTCTACATACAAAACAAGCGTTAACTGATAACTAATTTGCCAGCTATCTTTTGCCAATAGTTGGCTCCCCACATTCAAATATTTTAGGGAAGCTTCATAAGCCGTTGAAGTTTTAGCTTTATTTCCGGCAACTAAATTCAACTGAGCGAGTTCATCTCTTTCTGTTTGATTAGTAATTAACTCCATCCCAATATTCAACTGATTGACAATATCAAAAATCTTTTCTTCTTTTTCCGCTTCAGTAGGGGCGGTGCCCCCGTGCCCGCCCTTCCTCAAAAGCAGTCGCCCAATATCGAGGTGGGTGGACTTTTTCTGGGATTCTGGAATCAGAAGATATGCTGCTTGCTGTACGCGATCATGCAAAAACTTGTAAGGAACCGACAAATCAAACGATTGTCCAAGTTCCGCTGATTCCGAGTCTTGAAAAAACTTGTAGACTTCACTGATGGGAATAACTAATCCTTCTTGCAATGCTGGCCACAAATCTGCTGCTATTTCTGACTCGGATTTTTTGGAGACAATCGCCAAAGTTGCTAAGTCAAATTCATTCCCTACACAAGCAGCAAGTTTTAAAGCTTGCTGAGTATTTGTCGGCAACTTCTGCAACTGAATTGCCATAAATTCGACTACATCATCAGTCCAAGAAAGCGCTCTCAATTTGGCAATATCACACTGCCACCCCCCCGTTGCCCCCCCTTGGTAAGGGGGGGTTGGGGGGGTTATGGGGGTAAAATCAAATGAGATAAATCCATCACTGTGCAAAAATTTTAGAAATTTAGTTGCAAAAAAAGGATTGCCTTTGGTTTTGGCAAAAATCACTTCAGTCAAAGGCATCGCCCTTTCTATTGGACAAGAAAAGGTATCGGCAATCAGGCGATTTAGGGAGGGTTGATTTAGGGGTGCTAAGGTAATTTGATTGATTGTTGCCGAGTCTTTGCGAATCTCGTCCAATGTCAGCATCAGTGGATGGGCGGGAAAAACTTCGTTGTCCCGATATGCTCCCATTAACAACAGATAGCGGGTATCTGTTTCACTCATCAACAATTGCATTAACTTCAATGAAGCCGAGTCTGCCCATTGCAAATCATCCAAGAAAATTACTAGAGGGTGTTCTTTTGTGGCGAACACTCTGATAATTTTCTGAAACAATAGATTGAAGCGATTTTGAGCCGCAGTTCCTTCTAGTTCTGGTACTTCTGGTTGCTTGCCAATTAGTCGTTCTAATTCTGGGATGACATCAATAATTACTTGACTATTTTCGCCTAATGCTTCTAATATTTCGACTCGCCATTTCTGCACACGTGTAGAACTTTCGGTGAGTAATTGTCGGATTAAATTCTGGAATGCTTGCACCCAGGAAGAGAAGGGGATATCGCGCTTGAATTGGTCGAATTTACCTTTGATGAAGTAACCCCGTTGGCGGACAATGGGTTTGTGAACTTCATTAACCACGGCGGTTTTGCCAATGCCAGAAAATCCCGCTACTAGCATGATTTCAACCCCCCCTTGCCCCCCCTTACTAAGGGTGGGGTTGCTGATGCGATCGAAGGCATCTAATAGGGCTTTAACTTCAGTTTCTCTACCGTAGAGTTTTTCGGGAATGATGAAGCGATCGCAAATATCCCGATTTCCCAACGCAAACTCGCTAATCTTGCCATTTTCTTGCCATTGCCGCCAACACTTTTCTAGGTCATAGCGCAGTCCAGAAGCACTTTGATAGCGTGATTCTGGAGTTTTTGCCATCAATTTTATAATGATTTTATTCACCATCATTCCCATAGCTGGAACCAAATTTATTGGAGGAATTTGCATTCTGGCAATGTGACAGTGAACTAGCTCCATTGGATCGGTAGAGTTAAAGGGTAATTGCCCTGTCAGTAGTTGGTAAAACGTGACTCCCAGGGAGTAAAAGTCGGTGCGGTAGTCGATACCCCGATTCATGCGTCCCGTCTGTTCTGGGGACATATAAGCTAGGGTTCCTTCTAAGACGTTGGGATTTTGGATTTCCTGGTTTTCTCTGGGTAGAAGTGAGGAAATGCTGAAGTCTATTAATTTAATTTCTTTAGTTTGAGGATTAATTAGAATATTCTGGGGCTTGATGTCTTTGTGAATAATTCGGTTGTGATATAGTCCTTCTAGGGTTTGGACGATCTGAATTGCGATCGGCAAAAACTCATCTAGCGGTAGGGGTGAAGTCTGGGGTGAGGAAATAGCAGAATCAGTTGATTGTATAGAATCAAATTGTTCTGAATTAGCAGTATACTCAGCAAGGGAAACACCACCAACATCCTCCATTACCATCGCAAAAGCATTGCGGTAGTTTAAGAGTGCAATGGGTTTGACAATTCCGGGAAGGTCAAGATTCTTGGTAATTGTGTACTGATTCCGAAACTGAACAAGTTCGCTGAAAGTGGGATACTCGCTCAATAGCAGTTTGATGACTACTGGTATTTGATTTGACTCATAAAATCCTCGATAAACCTGGGTTCTAGAACCATTGTAGATTTTCTCAGTGAGGCGATAGCCGGGAATTGTTAACAAATTATCATTCATGGTGAAGAAGTTAAATAAAGGTTCTTTTGTTAGATCCCCAACTTCTTAAAGAAGTCACGGATCTGGGTGTTCGGTTTTTTTAGATTGGCTTACTGAGCTAAATTTTTTAATCTGAAATTATGGGTATTTCAAATTTTATCGAATTGCGCCGGAATTAGCTAGGTCTTTCACCGTTATTTTAAGATTTTCGACGAGGATTAAAAGATTGTTGGTAAAAATGTGATTGTTTATAACGGTTAAAGCCAATTTATGTCTATTATGACCATATTCCTTGTTTTTTGTCAAGTTATATTGCGGATACTTAATAGCCAAATGCACTAATGATATCAACTCCGGTTGCACAACCTATGATATAGAGTCCAAGGCAGTGCCGTGTCCCTACAATTGATCTGGCGTAGGGACACGGCACTGCCGTGTCCTCATTTCTGGTAAGATTAATTCCGATGCAACCGGAAATGATATGACTACTAACTATTGACTAATGACTAAGGACTACTAACTAACGACATCGTTGCAGATAAAATTGAGCAACTTGATCTCCCGGATTTTGCGCTATACAATCTGTAAAAAGTACCGCGGCATCATTAAAAGCATCCGCATTGTACAAAGACACAGCCTCAGCAAATACTTGCAGCGTTGCTAACTTACCTGCTTTAACTTCCGGCAAATCCGCATCAAAAACTTCATAAACAGTCACCATTTCTAATTTCCCTTTTACCTGAACTTGATCGATGACGCGAATGGCATAATCAGCAGGATTGCTCAAATGCTCAAAAGTATGCTGAGTAATTAATAGCGATACCCCATACTTTTTTGTCAAACTTTCAATTCGAGAAGCTAAATTAACCGTATCACTAATCACAGTACCGTCCATCCTGCTAGGTCCACCAACTATACCCAGCATCAAAGAACCAGTATTAATTCCTACTCCAATTTTAATCGGTATATAATCAACAGAAGCGCGATGTTGATTGTATTCAACTAAAGTGTGCAGCATGGCAATTCCCGCACGAACAGCATCATCGGCACTTTCGCTAAATAGTGCCATAATTGCATCGCCAATATATTTATCAATAAACCCCTGATTTGCAACAATCAACGGTTCCATATGACTCAGATAAGAGTTGATGAATTTAAAATTTTCTGCCGGTGTCATCTGTTCTGAAAGAGTGGTGAAGTCGCGGATGTCAGAAAATAAAACAGACATTTCTAACTCCACTGCTTCTCCTAATTTGACATTAACAATGCTTTCGCATCCCAAAAAACTTAAAAACTGATTGGGTACAAAACGACTTGTCGCCTGAGCGATTTCTAATTCTGCACACAGTGCAATTTCCAAATTGCAGTTGACTTCAAAGAGTTCCTCAATGAATTTTTGTCGTTCGGCTTCAGCTTGTTTGCGTTCTGTGATATCTTGAAGAGTGTTGATAGCATAGACAATTTTTCCGTCTTGATCATAAATTGGGGTAGCCTGAATTTCTAGAGGAATAATCTGGTCGCCGTGTCGGACTTCTAAATCATCAACTACTGAAGTTTCGCCGCTCAATGCCCGAATGATTGGCAGGTTTTCGACAGGGCAGTTTTGAAGAGTGCCTGCTTGATAAAGTTGATAAATCTCTGATAATTGTTCAGCAGGGATATCGGACCCGACTCCTTTACCAAATATCTCTTTTGCTTTCCGATTGATATAGTAAACTTTGCCATCAGCATCGAGTACACCGACACCCATTGGCATTGCTTCCAAAAACTGTGTCAAGCGATTTTCGTTTTCGTGTAGTTTCGTAATCAGTGCGGCTTGGTCGCTGTTTAATGTTGCCAACTCCTGATTCATGCGCTGGAGTTGGGCATTTTGTTCGGTAAGTTGTTGATCTTGAAAATAGCTATTTATGGCTTGTTTAACCGTCAACTTTAAATCTTCAGCTTGCCAAGGTTTAGTGATATAACGGTATAATTTTGCAGAATTTATAGCATTTGCGATCGCCTCTACATTCGCTTGTCCTGTTAGCATAATTTTGATTGTTTTGGGGGAAATTATATGAACCTGTTTTAATAGCTCATCTCCCTTCATGCCAGGCATAATATGGTCGGAAATAATTAGAATAACTTTATCCTTATCCTCTAGCAATTCTTCTATTAACTCTAATGCTTCCTCTCCATTCTCCGCAATTTCAATTATATAATCATTGCCGACAGCCTCTTTCAGTTCTGCTTTGAGACCACGGACTATCATTTTTTCGTCATCGACACAAATGATTGCTTTTCGGTTCATAGTTGAGATAAACCAGATTTAATAGGTTCCCGCAAATCAGTTTCAGACCAAGGTTTAGAAAAGTATGCGTTATACTGATGTCGGAATTGAACCAATTCGGAGACGGTGGGGCATTTACTGTTGAAGATTTTGAGGACAACAGGTATGCGATTGAATTCTCGCAGCCCCTGATATACTGAGGTTCGAGGGCCTGTGTAGATTTGCTGAACTATCTGATAACCTGGAAAGGCGATCGGGGTATCCGTCATTTGTCTTCTTGCCTAGTTCTACTCCTTTAGATATTATCTTATGCTACAAAGTGCGATCGCATTATGTCCAATTCACTCTTAATTAATTTGTCCTTCTTAACTCCCGAACCGACGGGAATTGGGACTTATGCAGCAAATCTTTTTCCGCAGATTCAGAAGTTAGAACCAACATTACTTACTTCCCAGCAACTTGATGATTATAGTTGCTATCAAATTCCCGGAAATCTCACATCAGATTTCGGAAGCAAAGGACAAATTAATAGGATTTTGTGGACTCAATTTAATTTGCCTAAAATTTATCAAAAATTGCAGTCAAGCCTGATCTTTTCTCCAATTCCCGAAGCGCCTTTGTATTCTGGCTGCCGATATATAGTCACAGTTCATGATTTAATTCCTTTGCGATTTCCCGGACGATTTTCTCGTTTGACAGCTTATTTTCGCTACTACATACCGCAGGTTTTACGGCAAGCAGAACACATTATTTGCGATTCTCAAGCAACCGCTGAGGATGTTGCTAACTTTTTTCAAATTCCTGCTCAGAAAATGACTGTAATCCCCTTAGCTTGTGATAGGATTAATTTTAGATGTCTGGACTTGCCCGATCAAAACTATTTTCTTTATACAGGCAGACATGATGCTTATAAGAACCTGGAAAGATTAATTATGGCATTTGCGAGTTTGCCCGATCGCACAAACTACGAACTTTGGCTAGCTGGGCCTCCCAATGCCTACACACCGCTGTTGATAGCACAAGTTGCAGAATTAGGATTACAATCTTCAATCAAATTTTTGGGCTATGTTCCCTACGATCAATTACCTATACTAATGAATCAAGCGATCGCACTTGTTTTTCCCACACTTTGGGAAGGATTTGGCTTGCCAATCTTAGAAGCAATGGCTTGTGGCACTCCTGTGATTACTTCCAACCTGTCATCGATGCCAGAAGTGGCTGGAGATGCGGCATTATTGGTAAATCCTTACAGTGTTGGAGAAATCGCCGAAGCGATGCAAACAGTGGCTAGGGATTCAAAATTGCGATCGCAATTAAAGACTGCTAGTTTAGCTAGAGCCGATCAATTTAGTTGGAATAAAACCGGAGAAGCCACGGCCAAAATTTTACAACAATATTTATAGGTGCGGGTTTTACCAATAATAATTGCTGAAAACCGAGCATCTTCTAACGACAAGTTATAATCTACCTCTTTTTGGATTCAAACAGCTCATGAACGATCTATTCTTGATAACTTCCGATAATTGGCTAGATTGGATCACCGTGTTTAGTTATCTAGGCCTTACTGCTTTCATTGCATGGCGCATAGTGACAGCAAAGTAGTGGCCGAAATTAGGAGACGGCAGTGCCCATTGGTGTCAACTTAAGCTGTCAGCCCGCCAAGCCCGTCTGTGGGCCCGCCCTGGCGCCAGGGAATGAATTCCCTGTCTAATAGCGAAAGTCCTCGATCGAGGACTAATGAGTTCTTGAGTCCTCTTGAGAGGACTTTAGCTTTGAGGCAGGGGTTTCAACCCCTGGCGGACTATTGGTTATACGTTAAGTTGACACCAATGGGCACTGCCGTCTCCTCTATATCATTCCGGTGTTACCGGAATTGATATGATTCAATCGCCGAGTTTTTCAACTTTTGCAAAATAGGAATTTGTTCCAACTGTTCCGGCCGTATATTATCCCAATCTAACCCAATTGGACGCAGATAAGTTGTCTTAGTTTCAATTACTTCCTCCGCAGTCACAATCCAATTCAACGCCCAATCGTGAACCTGCATTGGTAAACGCCAATCTTCAACTATTTGCAAAGAATGCACTGTTGTCACAATTGGTGTATCGATTTCTACTAACCCGAATTCTGTCAACATCGCCAATTCCAAATCTGCAAATCCTGCACCTTTCCCGGTTCTTCCCCCGTTGCGCCCAGCCGCTACACAACCGACTATTACTAAATCAATCGGCTCCATTTCTGCAAAACTAACCAATTTGCCGCAAGTGAGTGCTTTGCGGGCGATCCTCTTCGAGGGCTTCGCTAACGCACTTTCGGCGATAGATACATTTTGCCTTAGCAAATCCTCAGCAGTCAACTCCACAAAACAGCGAGCATCAGTCAAGCGCGGCACTGCCATATACAGGCGTTTTCCGTCTTGCAAAGCCCGCATCCGCACCGGGATTTGTGCCGAATCAGGATTGCATTTAATTGTTTTTGCCTGTTGCCAAATTGGTAAAGCTGCCAACTTTTCGGCCGCCAACTCAGCGCCGACAAAGTTGGGAATATGACCAAACGAATCGCCAACAGATGCGGCTTGTTGTTTCAGCAAAGACCAAATTTCCGTTCTCAATTTGTCTTTGTCGCGATGATATCCAATCCAATCAGTTTGCATGGTGTAAGTAGAAGGAAGTTCGGCAGCGGATTATGTAACGGATGTAACGGATGTCAGTCAGAAGGAATAATGCTTATATAGCAAGCTGTTTCGCCATTTGTATCTTACGTTTGATTAAGTTAATTTACTTATTATGGTACAATGTATCATACAAAATTGTGCTTTTATACCGCTTCGATTCTTCAGTCCGCGCAGGCGGACTTCGTTTGTATAGTAGCGGTTTCAATAGCCGAATGAATTTATGAATTTTACCACAAAACCGAGTTACTATCAAGTTGGTGGGAGTCTCACAAATAATGCTCCCAATTATGTGAAGCGCCAAGCAGATGACGACTTTTATAACGGATTGAAAGCTGGGGAATTTTGTTATGTTTTAAATTCGCGGCAAATGGGGAAATCTAGTTTGCAGGTGCGGACAATTCAACGGCTGAGAAGTGATGGAATTGCTTGTGCTGCGATCGACATTTCGGAAATTGGCAACCGTGGCGTGACTCCCGAACAGTGGTATGCTGGTCTTCTCCGCATTCTCGAAAATAACTTTAATCTGTCAGATGTGGTGAATGTGCGGACTTGGTGGCGCGATCGCAATTTTTTGGCCCCAGTGCAAAGATTGAGCGAATTTATCGAAACGGTATTGTTAGTCAATATTTCGAGTAATATTGTGATTTTCATTGATGAAATTGACAGCATTCTCGCTCTAGATTTTCCCGCAGATGATTTTTTGGCGCTAATTCGATCATGCTACAATAAACGTGGCAACAATTCAGAATTCGATCGCCTAACTTGGGCTCTTTTAGGAGTAGCATCACCAACGGATTTGTGCCGCGATAAAAATGCTAATAGCAACACTCCTTTTAATATTGGTAAGGCGATAGAGTTAACTGGTTTTGACGAAACAGAAGCGCAACCGCTAGCAGCCGGGTTGGCAGAGATTACAGACAGTTCTCAGGAAGTTTTGCGAGAGGTTTTGTATTGGACTGGAGGACAACCTTTCTTGACTCAAAAGCTGTGCAAACTGCTGTTTGAAAATGCTGAATTAATTTCGCATTCACCCCAGGGCGGGCACGGGGGCACCGCCCCTACATTCCGGGGGAAAGATCAAATCCTAAATCCCAAAGAGTGGGTTGAGAAGGTGGTGCGTTTGAAAATTGTGGATAATTGGGAATCTCAGGATGTGCCGGAACATTTGTCTACAATTCGCGATCGCATTTTCAAACAAAATCAACGCATTATCAGGAGATTAGGATTATATCAACAGATTTTAGAGCAAGTTGAAATCATCCCCGATGGTAGCCCGGAACAAATGGAATTGCGATTGAGTGGGTTAATCGTTAAACACAGGGATAAATTAACACTTTCTAATCCAATTTATCAAGCTGTATTTAACAAAAATTTAATCGAAGCAGAGTTGGAAAAATTATCGCCCTATTCAGAATCAATCAAAGCATGGCTGAATTCTGATTGTAAAGATGAATCCCAACTGTTACGAGGTAATGATTTACTTTCAGCGTTGAGTTGGGCTGCGAATAAAAGTTTGAGAAATCAAGATTTTCAATTTTTAACAGCTAGTCAAGAACTTATTTTAACTAACCAAAATCAATTGCTATATTTAGCTACAATAGAAACGAAAAAAGCTCAACTAGAAGCTGGCTATGCCAAACAAAAAGCTAAACAATGGATTGGTATCGGTTCTGCGGCACTGGCTGCATCTTTCGTTGGGGTGATCGGCTTTTCTACTCTGGCTTACCAGCGATTTAAGTTGGCACAATCTAGTATCGAAATTGAACAAACTGCTAGTGATGCTTTGCTTTTAGCGGTATCTCAGAAGACTGAAAATAGTCAAGCTTTGTCGGAGGCTTTATTGAAGGCGATCGCATCTGGTAACAATTTAAAAATTTTGGTAAAAAACAAACCACAATTAGAAAAATATCCGGCAACCATACCGCTGTTGGCATTACAAGTAATTCTTGATAAAATTAGCGAACAAGAGCATGGTAAAAAATCGTCTTTCTTAAAAGAAAAGATAACTTTACAAGCTCATGCTGGTGCTGTAACTAGCCTCAGTTTTAGCCCAGACAAACAATTTTTAGCAACTACAGGAATAGATGATCGAGTGCGGATTTGGAACTTGTCTGGGGTAAAAATTGCTGAATGGAAAGCTTTACAAAAGTCAGTGAATATGGTAAGCTTTAGCCCTAATGGCAAGTTTTTAGCGACAGCAGGGAGAGACAGCACTGTTAAATTTTGGAATTTATCAGGTAAAAGTATTGCAGATTTTCCAGCAATGCAAGGTTCAGTCAGCAGCATCAGTTTTAGCCCTAATGGAAATCTTTTGGCGGTGGCTGGTATCAATAGTAGTGCGGCAATTTGGCAAGTTTCACAACTACCTAAAATAAACTCATCTCCTGTGCAACTGACCGGGCATAATGGTTTAATTAGAAGTGTCAATTTTAGTCAAAATGGTAATTTCTTGACTACTCTAGATGGCAAATCTACGGTGCGAATTTGGAGTTCATCTGGTCAGTTGATTGAAAAACTGCCGATTCAGGCGATCGGCATTAGTTTCAGTCTGAATGAACAGCAACAGCGATTTGCTACAGTCACATTGAATGGCAAAATCGGACTGTGGAATTTGTCAACACAAAAATTGGTTAATGAGTTCCAAACTTTGCATTTGGATGCGAAATCGATTAGTTTTAGCCCGGATGGAGAACGGCTTGCTACAGTGGGAATTGATAAGACTGTGCGGTTATGGAATTTGGCTGGGCGACAGGTTGCTCAATTTGAGTTTGCAGAGAATGTGGTTAGTGTCAGTTGGAGTCGAGATGGCAGCCAAATTGCTGTGGCTGGAAGTAATGGAACTGTCTGGTTGAGGCAAGTTGAGGGTTTAGAAGAGTTGCTGAAGCAAAGCTGCAACTTTTTTGCTAGTCAGCCGGAGTATTTGACAAGAGTCTCTACTCTTTGTAAGTAGTTATAGCAGTCGCTAAGGTTATACGGTCACTGAGCCCTTCGGCTACGCTCAGGATAAACTACGTCGAAGTGAATTTTTCGACTACGCTCAGGGAACTGATAATTGACCCTTCGACTACGCTCAGGGAACCGATAATTGACCCTTCGACTACGCTCAGGGAACCGATAATTGACCCTTCGACTACGCTCAGGGAACCGATAATTGACCCTTCGACTACGCTCAGGGAACTGATAATTG
>REAP01000080.1 GCA_004294385.1 Oscillatoriales cyanobacterium
TTTCCGATGAGGATGTGAATTTTTTCATTCAGAATTTTAGCTGTGCTAAAATTCGAGAATGAAACAGCCCTGGGTTTCAACCCCTGTCTCCAGGGCGGGCCCACTAACAGATTTTGGGGGCTGACAGCTTAAGTTGACACCTATGGGCTCTTGGAGTGTCCTTCATAAAGCTTCGTAAACCTGGAATACGGTATATATGCTAAAATTAGAGCAGCAATTTATGATATTGTGAACGTAATGGAAACAACTACGGAAACCCCAATGGGAAAAGTGATCACAACTCTAGTAATTACGAATCGGCTGGATGAAGGAAAAGCAGAAGATGGTCTGATTCCAATCGAGCAAGTCAGGTCTGTTACTCTAGAAAATGTTCTAGTGGATACAGGTGCGACTACTTTGTGTTTGCCTAAAGATGTCATTGCTAGATTGGGTTTGAAAATTCTCAAGCAAGTGGTTGTGGAAACAGCTACGGGTATTAGTGAGGCGAGGATTTTTCGGGATGCTTCGATTTCTCTGTGCGGGCGCGAAGGAACTTTTGAGTGTCTGGAATTGCCAGATGGGAAAACGCCACTTTTAGGCGTAATTCCGATGGAAGCGCTGGGAATTGAAGTGGATTTGAAAAATCAAAGATTGAAGGTTTTGCCAGACGGGCCGACGGAAACTTATTTGACAATTCTTTAATGTTAATCTCAATTGAGGTAAGTAAACATTATGCAGTTTACTGTGCAGAATTCCTTAATAAGTCTGGGTTGTGGGGTTTCTGTCAGATTCAACTGTGCAGTAAATCTAAAATCTAAAATCTAAAATCTAAAATCGACTGAGTTTGGATGCCACCTATTCCAAAGGCAGCGCTAAGATGGTTAAGCACTGTTTTGCACTACTCTCATGTCCCAACGCGCCAAAACCTCAAAAAGCCAGTCAAGTGCATCCCGCAACGGGCAGAATGTGACGACTCCTAACTCTAATAACCAAAATACGATTCGGGTTCGTGGTGCCAGACAGCACAACCTGAAAAATATCGATCTGGAACTGCCGCGCGATCGCCTTATAGTTTTTACGGGTGTCTCCGGTTCTGGTAAGTCTTCCCTGGCTTTCGATACAATTTTTGCCGAGGGACAGCGCCGCTATGTGGAGTCTCTCAGCGCCTATGCGCGCCAGTTTTTGGGACAGTTGGATAAGCCGGATGTAGATGCGATCGAAGGCTTGAGTCCGGCTATCTCGATCGACCAAAAGTCAACTTCTCACAACCCGCGATCGAGTGTCGGTACTGTTACAGAAATTTACGATTATCTCAGATTGCTCTACGGCAGAGCTGGCGAACCACATTGTCCGATTTGCGATCGTTCGATTGCGCCGCAGACAATTGATGAAATGTGCGATCGCGTCATGGCCCTTCCTGACGGGACTCGCTTTCACCTTCTGGCACCAGTTGTGCGCGGAAAAAAAGGCACTCACCGCAAACTATTGTCGAGTTTAGCTTCCGAAGGATTTAGTCGCGTCAAAGTTAACGGCGAGATTTTAGAACTTTCGGAAAATATCGAATTAGATAAAAATCTAACGCACAACATCGAGATAGTTGTCGATCGGCTAATTAAAAAACCGGGTTTAGAAGAACGTTTAGTTGATTCTTTGGGAACTTGTCTGCGCCATTCCGAGGGAATTGCGATAATTGAAGAATTGCCAACAGATGAAAATTCTGAACCAAATCCGCCGATCGTCTTTTCCGAAAACTTTGCGTGCCCAGAACACGGGGCGGTGATGGAAGAACTTTCACCCCGGTTATTTTCGTTTAATTCGCCCTACGGCGCGTGTCCAAACTGCCACGGTTTGGGGAGTTTGCGGACGTTTGCGCCGGAGTTGGTGGTGCCGGATGTGAAAGCGCCGATTTATTGTGCGATCGCACCTTGGTCTGATAAGGACAATTCTTATTATCTCTCTTTGTTGTGCAGCGTTGCAGATACTTGTGGCTTTAATATTGACACTCCTTGGCATCGTTTGCGGCCAGAACACCAGCGGGTGATTTTGTATGGCAATGAGGAAAAGAAAACCGCAGAAAATAAAAAAAGAGACCCGAATGCCACGGATTTGAGAAGGGATTTTAAAGGTGTAATTGCGATGTTGCAGCGCCAGTACGAAGATACTGGTTCTGATTTGATCAAACAGAAATTGGAACAGTATCGGGTCGATCAAGCTTGCCATGTTTGTCACGGCAAACGGTTGAAACCAGAGGCGCTGGCGGTACGGCTAGGGAACTACGGAATTGTGGATTTAACCAGTATTTCGATTCGGGACTGTCGGGAACGAGTGGAAAATTTGGGATTGAGCGATCGGCAATTTCAAATATCCGATTTAGCCCTGAGAGAAATCAAAGCCAGACTGCAATTTCTGCTGGATGTCGGGTTGGATTATCTGACCTTAGACCGGGCCGCAATGACGCTTTCTGGCGGGGAAGCGCAACGAATTCGACTGGCGACTCAAATCGGTTCCGGTTTGACGGGAGTCCTCTATGTTTTGGATGAACCCAGCATCGGACTGCACCAAAGAGACAATTTTCGGCTGCTGCAAACCCTGACAAAGTTACGAGATTTAGGCAATACACTGATTGTAGTGGAGCATGATGAAGAAACAATGCGATCGGCAGATCATATTGTCGATATCGGCCCCGGCGCTGGCGTGCACGGTGGGCGAATTATATCGCAAGGAAGTTTAGAAGACTTACTGGCGGCTGAGGAATCTTTGACTGGCGCATATTTGTCAGGAAAGCGAGTCATTGAAACCCCGAATGAAAGGAGAAAAGGCAATGGCAAATCCCTCTCAATTAAAAATGCTCACCGCAACAATTTAAGAAATATTGATGTAGAAATTCCCCTGGGAAAACTTGTCTGTGTTACGGGAGTTTCTGGCTCAGGAAAATCTACGTTAATCAATGAATTACTGTACCCATCGCTGCAACATTATCTCACCAAAAAAGTTCCTTTGCCACCAGATATGGATGCGCTCAAAACAAAAGGTGAACGCTCTATAGAGGATGTAGTTGATAAGGTGATAGTCATCGATCAATCTCCCATCGGCCGCACTCCGCGTTCTAATCCCGCTACTTACACGGGAGTCTTTGATGTGATTCGGGATTTGTTTGCCGAAAGCATTGAAGCCAAAGCCAGGGGTTACAAAGCCGGACAGTTTTCTTTCAACGTGAAAGGGGGAAGGTGCGAAGCTTGTGGCGGTCAAGGTGTAAACGTAATTTCGATGAATTTTCTGCCGGATGTTTATGTGCAGTGCGAGGTTTGTAAAGGGGCGCGTTATAACCGAGAAACGCTGCAAGTTAAGTACAAAGGCAAGTCAATTTCTGATGTTTTGAACATGACGGTTGAGGAAGCTTTGGAGATGTTTAAAAATATCCCCAGGGCGGCCATGAGACTGCAAACTTTGGCTGATGTTGGTCTGGGCTACATTCAGTTGGGACAGCCTGCGCCGACACTTTCTGGAGGGGAAGCACAGCGGGTGAAATTGGCAACGGAATTATCGCGCCGCGCTACTGGGAAGACACTTTATTTAATCGATGAACCGACGACTGGTTTATCTTTTTATGACGTTCACCATTTGTTAAATGTGTTGCAAAGATTGGTGGACAAGGGGAATTCAATTTTGGTGATCGAACACAATTTGGATGTGATTCGCTGCTGCGATTGGGCGATCGATTTGGGGCCAGAAGGTGGAGATAAGGGAGGCGAAATTATTGTGGCGGGAACGCCGGAGGATGTGGCGGCTAATGTTCGTTCTTATACTGGGAAGTATTTGAAAGCTGTTTTAGAACAACATCCTTTGGGGGAGGCTGTAGCTGTGAGTTAATAGTAAATTTGGCACGACTTGCACACAGGGTCTAGAAACCGGGTTTTTTACGAGAATACTTTGTTGTAGCCGACAGGAAAGGTAAAAAACCCGGTTTCTTTTCTGAGTTGGGACAGTAGACAGCATAGATCGATTGAAAACTCTATGACCCAAAATTCATCTTACCAACAAACAGGGGTGACGAATGATAGAACTATGAGTTATAATATAACAGGATAAAGCTGGAGTAAGAAGTCTAAGGTTGGTGGTGTGAGAATTGAAGAAATTATCTGGTTAGATGCAATTATAGAGAAGCTAGCTGTCAAGCACCGTGTTGAAGCTGATGAAGTAGAAGCGGTTCTTCGCAACAAACCCAAATTTAGATTTGTCGAGAAGGGCGATCGCCAGGAGGAAGATGTGTATCTTGCTTTAGGACAAACGGATGCTGGACGTTATTTGGCAGTGCTGTTTATTTATAAGCCTTCTGCTCAAGCTCTAATTTTAAGTGCAAGAAATATGGCAGACAAGGAGAGGAAACTATATGACAGAAAGTAAATCGAAAAAGTTACCTAAATTCGATTCCGATCCAGAACTCATAGAGTTCTTTGAAACTCACGATATGGGTGAGTATGAAAGCGAACTACCAGAGGTGAATTTTGATGTTGATATCAAACAAAGTCATTATTTGGTTTCAATTGATAGATATTTGATGAATAAACTTTTGGATGTCGCTAAAGACCAGCAAGTTTCGGTTGAGATTCTTTTAGATTCTTGGCTGAAAGAGAAGCTTTTGAAAGCAAGTTAAGGCCGCAGCATAACAAAAAGTATACATCAAACGCTAGAAAGAAATTCATGTGTCCCAAAATCAGTGGAGCATTTCGATCTCGTGTCCAAGCAAAAGCCAACTCCACAGGCGGAAATTGCTCGACATTTGCTGTCATCACCACCGCTTTTGCTTCAAACTTAGACAAATTTCCTCCCAACGGCACTGAAAGTCTCTGTCGTTCCCAAACAGCACCCAACCTTAAACCCATCTCATTAGGATAAGTTATAGATGTGTATATTTTAGAGCCTTAAGTTTACATCTGCATGGCACATTTAACTTAACATTTCTGGTATAATTTTTATCAATCTATTCATGGTATGCTATATGGAATCTTCAGCCTCTCCATTTACTGAACAGACAACAGTTACAGCATCTACTACCAAGATCGATGTAGAAACAGTCATCAAGCATATATTTGAACAGACAGCAAACTGTACCGGGGAAGATTTCTTTAAGGCCTTGGTGAATGGCCTTGCGGTTGCTCTCGATCTGCCCTATGCAGTCATCACTCAACTCGCGGACAACAACAGCCTGGAAACATTATCATTCTGGCGAGATGGGAAATTTGACTCTAAGATGTGCTATGGGATTGAAGGAACTCTTTGTTTGGATGTTTTGGAAAATGGCAGCTATTTTTGTTCGCGAGATGTACAACAGGCATTTCCACTTGATGATATTTTGGTCGAATTGGGGGCGGAAAGCTATTACGGAGTAGCTCTTAAAGATATAAATGGCAAAGTGCTTGGTAATTTATATGTGATCGATCGAAAACCTATGGTTAATATCACAGTAATAGAAGCAGTAATGCAACTATTTGCTATACGCAGTGCCACAGAACTCCAACAACAGAAATCGATCGCGCTGATTAAACAACTCAGTACGGAAAATGCCCATCTGTATCAACTTGAGCAAGCAAAATCTCAGGAATTAGCATTGATTAACCAAGAACTCGAAAACCGAGTTGAAAAACGCACGATTGAACTCAAGTCTGCAAAAGAAGAAGCCGATAGAGCTAACCAAGCTAAGAGCGAATTTCTCGCCAACATGAGCCATGAACTGCGAACCCCCCTCAACGGAATCCTTGGCTATGCTCAAATCCTTCAGCGCAACAAATCAATTACAGATCTGGGACGTAACGGTGTAGATGTTATTTACCGATGTGGTTCTCATCTACTCACATTAATTAATGATATCTTAGATCTATCAAAAATTGAAGCCGGTAAACTAGAATTTCATCCAACCACATTACATTTTCCTTCCTTTCTCGAAGGCGTTGTCGAGATTAATCGCATCCGTGCCGAAGAAAAAGGGATTGACTTTCAATTTGCTTCCGATCCTCATCTCCCCACAGGAGTTTATACCGACGAAAAATGCTTGCGGCAGCTACTCATTAATCTTCTCAGTAATGCCATTAAATTTACAGATCATGGCAGTGTCATCTTCAAGGTTGAACCTAGCGGGAACAAGATTCGTTTTGAGATCACTGATACAGGAGTCGGGATGACTCCAGAAGAAGTGGCAAAAATCTTCTTACCGTTTGAACAAGTTGGGGATACTAAAAAACAAAACGAGGGCACTGGGTTAGGATTGGCAATTAGTCACAGAATTGTCTCACTGATGCAGAGTGAAATCAGGGTGCAAAGTGTCTTGGGGCAAGGCAGTACATTTTCTTTTGAAGTAGCACTGCCAGAAGTTAGAGACTGGGCGGTGACTTCCAGAACTACACAGCAAGGGATTGTAGCCCGGTATCAAGGCGAAAAACGTAAAATCTTGATCGTTGACGATCGGTGGGAAAATCGGTCAGTATTGCTTAATCTGCTTGAGCCGATCGGGTTTGAAGTGATTGAAGCAACTAATGGGCAGGAAGGCATTGATCAAGTAATCACAACCTCCCCCGATTTGATCGTCACAGATTTGGTGATGCCGGTGATGGATGGATTTGAGTTTTTGCGTCAATTGCGATCGCATCCCAAATTACAACATCACATTGTGCTGGTTTCTTCGGCTAGCGTATTTGAGCTCGATCGGCAAAAGAGCCTTGATGCGGGTGGCACTGACTTCTTACCCAAACCGATTCAGGCTGACATCCTCCTAGAACTGATCCAAAAACATCTCCAACTGACTTGGGTTTATGATATGATTGAGAATCAGGAATCTCTTGTTAGCATCGCTCAGATTCAGCCGCCTACCCCAGATATTTTGAACCAACTACTTGAATTTGCCCAAGACGGCGAAGTCGATGGTATCACTAAAATTGCCCAGCAGATTCAGGATACTCATCCAGTTTTTGCCCAGCAACTGATTCGCTTAGCGGAGGGATGCGAAATTGTGAAGCTCCGAGCCTTGATCCAAAATCAAATTGCCTAATCTTTAAGTAGTAGAATTCATGGCTTCTTCTAACCAGCCCTTTATCCTGATTGTGGATGACAATGCCACTAACTTATCTGTTCTGTCTCAGGCTTTGAAAGCAGTAGGCTACAAAGTGCGACTGGCAATGGATGGCGAAGATGCGTTGGCACAAGTGGAACGTGCCCATCCAGAACTGATTCTGCTTGATATTCAAATGCCACAAATGGATGGTTTTGAAACCTGCCGCCGTCTCCAGGAAAACCCGGAAACTAAGGGTATAACGGTCATTTTTATGACGGCTTTAGCGGATACAAATACCAAAGTTAAGGGCTTATCTGTTGGAGCCGTCGATTACATCACTAAACCCTTTGAACAAGAAGAAGTATTAGCGAGGGTCAAAATCCACTGGCGGCTAAAACAACTCACCGATTCCCTCGAACAGCAGGTGGAAGAACGGGCGAAGGCACTCCAAGAAGCTCAACTCCAACTGATTCAAAGCGAAAAAATGTCTGCTCTCGGCAATCTGGTGGCTGGGGTGGCCCACGAAATTAATAATCCGATTAGTTGCATTGTCGGTAATATCAATTTCATGGAGAATTATATGAATGATGTGTTAGGTGCGATCGATCTTTATGGTAAGAAATTTCCCCATCCCGGTGCAGAGGTTGAAGATGCACTGGACGCAATTGACTTGAACCACCTGCGAGAAGATTTGCCGAAATTGATACGGGCGATGAAGGCTGGGGGCGATCGCATCACGACGATCAGCCAAAGTCTGCGTACGTTTTCTCGTGGCGACAGCGATCGAAAACAACCCTTCAATCTACATGATGGTATCGAGAGTACCCTGATGATTTTGGGTCATCGCCTCAAGGCTAATGAACATCGCCCCGCTATTGAAGTCATTCAAGACTATGGTGATTTGCCACCCATTGAATGCTTCTCTGGACTGTTAAACCAGGTATTTATGAATATCCTGGCGAATGCGATCGATACCTGTGATGAAGCTGCCCAACAATTTTCTTTTGATGACCTAAATGCCCATCGCCAAAAAATTACGATTGAATCCACATTAACTGAACAAAATGCAATCGAGATCCGGATTTGCGATAATGGCAAAGGAATGTCTGAAGCAGTAAAAGCCAGAGTGTTTGACCATTTGTTTACCACGAAAGGCGTGGGTAAGGGCACAGGATTAGGATTAGCGATCGCTCATCAAATTGTGGTAGACAAACATGGTGGTAGTTTAGAAGTGCAGTCTGAGTTAGGTCAAGGCACGGAGTTCTGTATTCGACTGCCGATTGCGGGTTGAGTAGCCAATTAGTGAGGAAACTATATGACAGAAAGTAAATCGAAAAAGTTACCTAAGTTCTATATAGAAAACCATTCCAAGAATAGCAAGGTAAACTGAGAACAACCCCTTTAGCCCCAATTAACCTATGCCACGCTGGTTCAATACCGCAGGCCCCTGCCGCGAAGACATCCACTATCTGCTTCCTGCTACCCGTCGCCTCCCCAACCTAGAGCGACTAATTGCTCAGCAGAACTATTTTGTCATCCATGCACCCCGACAAGTAGGTAAAACCACGGCGATGTTAGCTTTAGCAAAAGAACTCACCGACAGCGGAAAATACACCGCTGTCATGGTTTCGGCTGAAGTCGGTGCACCTTTCAGTCAAGATATCGGCGGTGCAGAAGATGCCATTCTGGGCGCTTGGCGAGATAACATTGCCTTCCGTCTCCCACCCGAATTGCAACCCCCAGACTGGACAAGTATACAGTCGGGACAGAAAATTCGGGCAGCTTTACAAACTTGGGCGGAGTCTTCCCCTCGTCCTTTGGTAATATTTATTGATGAAATTGATGCACTGCAAGACCAAGCTTTGATTTCTATTTTGCGTCAACTGCGTGATGCTTATCCCAATCGTCCGAAAGCTTTTCCTCAATCAGTTGGTTTAATCGGTTTGCGGGATGTTCGGGATTACAAAGTGGCTGCTGGTGGTAGTGACAGACTCAATACTTCTAGTCCATTTAATATTAAAGTGCGATCGCTAACTTTACGCAATTTTAATGCCGAAGAAGTTGCTGAACTCTACGCGCAACATACCGAAGATACTGGACAAGTTTTTACACCGGAAGCAACAGCTTTAGCCTTTGAACTGACTCAGGGACAGCCTTGGTTGGTGAATGCCCTAGCTAAGGAAATAGTAGAAGAATTAGTTACTGATGAATCTGTAGAAATTACCACCGAACATATTTTAGAATCTAAAGAAATTATAATCAAACGCCAAGATACGCACCTGGATAGTTTGGCAGAACGACTTAGAGAAAATCGAGTTAAAGCGATTATTGAGCCAATTTTAGCAGGACAAGAGCTGCCAGAGTCTTCTAATGACGATCGCCAATACCTCGTAGATTTGGGCTTGCTGAAGCGCGATCCGGCTGGGGGCTTGGTCATCGCCAATCCGATTTATCGAGAAGTTTTGCCACGAGTTTTGGTGCAAGGCCCACAAGATAGTTTACCGATGATCAGTCCGACTTGGTTGAACTCTCGCGGCGAACTGATGACTGATGCGTTACTCCAAGCTTTTCTGAAATTTTGGTTACAACATGGCGAACCTTTACTCAAAAGTGCTTCTTATCCTGAAATTGCCCCTCATTTGGTGTTGATGGCGTTTCTGCATCGGGTGATTAATGGCGGGGGAACTTTGGAACGGGAATATGCGATCGGGCGCGATCGCATGGATCTATGTTTGTGCTACGGTGAGGTAACATTGGGAATTGAACTGAAAGTTTGGCGGACTAAAAAAGCTGACCCTCTGAGTAAAGGTTTGGAACAGTTAGATGGATATCTGGCTAGATTGGGACAAGATTCGGGTTGGTTGGTAATATTCGATCGCCGCGAGAATGCACTGGAAATCGAACAACGGCTGAACACTGAGATTCATATTAGTCCAATGGGGCGATCGGTTACAGTTATTCGAGCTTAAAGTTCTGTTGAAGCCATTCAATATTAACTATCTTGAATTGTGGGAGACATTGCCATATTTTGTGCTTGTTGCTGCATGAATTCAATGTCCGATCGCAACCAAGTCCGTGGCCCAGTACACTGATGAGCAATTAACAGCCCCCAAAGCCCCTTCTCCGTTAAAATTGGTACTACTAAATTAGCGCGTATCTTCATGCTACGCAGAAACTCTCGGTGACACTGGTGAAGTGGTTCTACTTCAATATCTGTAATTGCTCTGACTCTACCGCCTTCATACAAAGCAGCGTATTCGTCGTTAAAACACTCGTCAGCGCCGGTTGATCCCAAAATTGATAGTTCGATCGCACTTAACGTCTCGCAAGTCACTTGACCATGCCACTTTCTGTAAAAATGATACAGTACGGCGCGATCGCTCTGCAAGACTTCTCGAATTTCGTATAGGGATTTTTCAATTAATACATCACGCTTGAGACGATTTGTCAAGCCGTTAGCAATTTTTTGTAGGCGATCGCCAGACATGATATTAATGGTTGAGATAGGTACAATTACAGGATAGCGTGCCTGAGTTTTTCTGCAATTGGGAGCCGAGGTATCGCGATCGGCATCTTCTCATAAATTTTCGCGCCAATTTCGTAAATAATCTTTCCTCAAGGTTGTTGCGATCGAATATACTTAGGAAATACATAGTCTATCCAGACTAAACTCACCCAGTAGAGCGTAGTCATGCCTGAACTAAAACTCTTGGACAAACCAGAAGAAGTAAGCTTTGATGAAGAAGATGAAGATCTAGATGATGAACTTGAATCTAATGGAAAGCAACAATCAGCATTAAAGGAAATTTCAAAGATTCTTGTAGTTGCAACTGACTGGACAACAGCCACTATACTCGATCAACTTGTCCGTGAAAATATCCAACTAAATCCCAGATTTCAAAGACGAGATGCCTGGGATATAACTCGCAAAAGTAGGTTTATAGAATCGATTTTTCTGGGATTTCCTATTCCACAAATAGTATTAGCTTCCCAGGAAAAAAAACGTGGAAAATTTATAGTCCTTGACGGCAAGCAACGCTTACTTACCATCCTGCAATTTTATGGCAGGAGCGAAACTCCTAACGATAGTTTTGCTTTGAAAAACTTAGAATTTAGACCAGAACTCAATGGTTTGACGCATGAGAAGATCCAAAACGATATTCTCCTTAATTCTGTACTTGATGCACTCGACAATCAAACTATTCGTACTACATTGATTCGGAATTGGCGTACAGAAAGTTTACTCTACAAAATTTTTCTACGTCTTAATCTAGAAAATACTCCGCTATCTCCACAAGAACTGAGACAAGCATTGCATCCCGGTGATTTCATCAATTTTTTAGATGACGAATCAATTAAAAATCAGGCTTTAAGAAAAATACTCAAATCCAAAAATCCTGATTCTCGGATGCGCGATGTCGAATTATTACTGCGGTATGTAGCATTCCATCATTTTTTATCCGATTATCGCGGTAATCTGAAAGTATTTCTGGATATGACCTGCGAACAACTCAACAATGATTGGAAAGCTCGAGAATTGGAGATAGGAGATACCGTTAGCCAATTTGAGAATGCAGTGCAAACAACCACTAGAATATTTGGAGAAGAAAATATATTTCGTGTGTGGTTAAGCAGTTCTAAAAATTACCGAAGCAAGTTTAATCGAGCCATTTTAGATGTAATGGTTTTTTATTTTTCAGACCCTGTTATTAGACAAGCTGCTGAGCAAAATCCGGCGGGCGTAGAAAATGCCTTTAAAGAGTTATGCTCATCATCTAATAGCCAATTCAGAGAAGCTGTTGAGAAAAGCACAACTAGCATTCGTGAAACTCATACTCGTCTCTCACTGTGGGGCCAAGCTTTGTTAAAGGTTTTGGATGTAGAGTTTAATGTACCTGAACTCGTAGATAACCGTATTATCTTTAACGGTTTGAGGTAAGTTATTAATAGCTATGCCAAAATCCGTTAGATTTCGGACTCTAACCAGGGAGTTAAATAGGTTAAAAAAACAATTTATTCCTAAGATTAACCCTACAGGTTCATATTCCAATCGGCAATTAGCACTCACTCTTGCCTACAGAGTTTTAGTTCATGCCGAAATTGAGGCTTATCTTGAGGATAGAGTTTGGGAAGTAGTCCTTAATGCTAAAAAGAATTGGGATAGTCAGGGTAAGACTTGCCGTACTTTAATCTGCCTGCTTGCCTTCTCCGGTCAAATGATGGAAGTACCACCAGATACACTTAGTCCAACCAAGGGAAGTAAAAAAGTGCTGGAGGGAAAAATAAAAATTAACAAAAAAATAGATTCCGCTATTGAGAGTTTTAAGCGAGTAATTGACCATAATCATGGAATTAAAGAAGCTAATATTCTGGCGTTACTTGTGCCGATAGGAATAGATAGCGGTGATTTAGCTCCTGATTGGCTTGCTACCATGAATACGTTTGGGGAAGAACGAGGTATTGTGGCTCATACTTCAGCTACATCCACAACTATTCAAGCGCCAGATCCTGCAACTGAACTGCGTAGGGTAGAGCAAATTATTAGCCAAGAACTTTGGAAGGTGGATGAGCTGATCAATAAGCTGATGAAATAAATGCAGTCCTGGACGCACTCGGACTCCTCGAAACCGGGTTTTTCAACCAAAATACTACGATTAAGTTGCTCTGGGATTCCGTGAGTCGAAAAACTGTACAGTGGTTGCGCTCTTTGAATTTTGGTTTTCATGAATTGGATTGTTTGTTGATTCACGGGAGTACGGTTGGCGCGTCTGATGAGCTTACCCCGGAGACTCCGCCGCCTGTGATGCTCGATCGCGTGATCCGCGCTGATGCTAATACTTTGTTTTGCGGGCGATCGGGCTTAGCATTTGAGTATCAATTACAGCCAAGTATTATCAATAACTGGGTACAGACTTTGGACTCTCAGGAGCCACCTGGAACGGTGTCTGCAACTGCACGGAGGGCGATCGGAGTGGGGAACGTCGGCCGCAAACCTGGAATAGCAACCTACGCTCTATATAATCCTGACAGCGATCGCGTCCAATTTAAGACAGTGCATTATGGAGCAAAAAAGGGTTTTCAGTCATAGTGCATTAATTCTAGGGCTTGTGCGTAAAGAACATCTTAGGCTATCATGAGAATGATTATCGTATTTAACGGTGCGATCGCCCGTATTACCTGAATTTCAGCTAGGAAGTGCGATCCTCTTCGTTGGCGCAGCCCCCGTAGGGGCGGGCTGCGCTAACGGCAAATACCTTGGGATGCTTAGCGGCGTTCCAAATTGACAGCAGGGCCTCTACAATTAATCAATGAGGGACAATGACTAATCTCACTATACAAACCCCAGATTTAGTTTCCGATTTTCCAAAAAAAGGAATGCCCGTAACTATAATTACCGGCTTTCTCGGCAGCGGAAAAACCACTTTACTCAATCAAATCCTCAAAAACCGCCAAGACTTAAAAGTAGCAGTTTTAGTTAACGAATTTGGCGATATCAACATCGATTCACAGCTTTTAGTTTCTACCGAAGACGACATGGTAGAACTGAGCAACGGCTGTATCTGTTGTACAATTAATGAAGGCTTAGTCGATGCCGTCTACCGAGTCTTAGAACGGGAAGACCGCATCGATTGCATGGTAATTGAAACCACCGGAATTGCCGACCCACTACCGATTATCCTAACATTTTTAGGTACGGAATTGCGAGATTTAACCAGTTTAGATTCTGTACTAACTGTAGTCGATAGCGAAACATTCACTACCGACCATTTTGAGAGCGAATCAGCTTTAAAACAAGTGGCATTTGCAGATATTGTGCTGCTGAATAAAACTGATTTAGTTCCTCCCGAAAAAGTAGAAGAATTAGAAGCTTACATTCGTACAATCAAGGAAGGAGCGAGAATTTTATACTCTCAACATGGTGAAGTTCCTTTACCCTTAATTTTGGGTGTAGGTTTGACGCAAGCCGATCTTTTCGATAGTTTTGAAACCGAGGAAAAACACGAGCATCACGAACATCACGAACATGAGCATCATCACGAACATCACGAGCACGAACACCATCACGAACATCACCATCACGGACATCACTCCAATCACTTAGATAATGACGGATTTGTTTCGCTATCATTTCAGAGCGATCGACCTTTTGATGTCCACAAATTCCAAGAATTTCTCACCGAAGAAATGCCCTTCGAGGTATTTCGTGCTAAAGGCATTCTTTGGTTTAACGATAGTCCAATGAGACATATTTTTCAACTCAGCGGCCCGCGCTATGAACTAAATGCTTACGAATGGTTAACCCCACCTAAAAATCAACTCGTAGTCATCGGCCGCAACTTAGATACCGATCAAATTCGAGAACAACTGAACAGTTGCTTAGTTTAAGATTTCGTCAATCTAAGCATTCCGGTTGTCGAATTTGGGATCGATCGCGCTCGAACCGAATTATAATGATAATGATTATCATCATCAAAGACCAGAATTTTCTATGGAAATCACCAATATTACGCCGTCGCCAATCGATTTAGCGGTAGTCGGGGCGGGGCCTCACGCTTTAACCCTGGTTACTCATTTGCTGCAAAAATGCCAGAAGAAGCGAGGCAAATTTTTAGTTTTCGATCCCAGTGGTGGCTGGCTAACTCAGTGGGAGAGGCAGTTTGCGGCTTTGGAAATTCCACACTTGCGATCGCCTGCTGTGCACCATCCCGATCCCAATCCTTATGAATTGCGACGGTTTGCCGAATCTCGCCCTAACGAGTTGTTTGCACCCTACGATTTGCCAGGAAGTCGGCTGTTTGAGGAATTTTGTGGCGATGTGGTTAAGAGATGGGAATTGGGCGATCGCGTCATCAAGGCAAAAATAACTCGCATTGAACCGCTGCGGGGTAGTTTCCGGCTTTGGTTTGAGGATGGAGAAAGTCCGATCGTCGCGCGTCGTGTGGCGATCGCCACAGGCGGCGGTAAACCCCAACTACCGGAGTGGACAAATCAAATTCAAACACCCTATCCGCCAGACAAACTTTGCCATTCCCATCAAGTTGATTTGCGGGGATTAAAGTTACAGGGAGAAAGGATTTTAATTGTTGGGGGCGGTTTAACTAGCGGACATTTGGCAGTAGGTGCGATCGGGCGCGGTGCCCAAGTAATATTAATGTCAAGACGACAGTTGCAAGAAAAATTATTTGATGCCGAACCGGGTTGGTTAGGGCCAAAATATCTCAAAGGTTTTGAAAATGAACCAGACTGGGAGAAACGGTGGGAGATGATTCAACAAGCTCGTAACGGCGGATCTTTGACTCCTAAAATTATGACACAATTGCGTCGGATTTCGCGGGATTCGTGTCTTGAATTTCACCCAGAATGTCAAATTATTGACGTTAAATGGGATAACAATCAATGGACTGTTTACTGTCAGGATGGAAATCAGCTATTCGTTGATATAATTTGGTTAGCAACAGGAACAAAATTAGATGTAACAGCCGAACCATTGCTGACAGAAATTTTAGCAACTTATCCAACTAAAATAGTTAAAGGATTGCCTGTTTTGGATGAGTATTTGCGTTGGCCAGGATGCGAGTTATTTATTATGGGTGGTTTAGCCGCTTTGCAAGTAGGGCCTGTTGGTCGAAATCTTTCTGGTGCAAGAATGGCAAGTTCCCGCATTGTGCCAGCTTTAATTCAATATAGGGCTAGGGTTTCATTAACTCAAATTGCTGGGTAATTCCTAATAAATATAAATTTGGGTGACGGAACTGTGATAATAATGATTATCATTCTTTACCAACTTAGTTCCTATGTCCTCCGCAAATAACGTCGAGTCCGCCGTTCCCACAGAGAACGATCGCAATCCCTCCCCGATCGCCATCCGTCCCCGCCGCCTGCGTCGCACCCCCGGTTTGCGTCGCATGGTACGGGAAAATCATCTGATAGTTGACGATCTCATCTATCCGATGTTTGTGATGGAAGGAGAAGGGCAAAAAGTTGAGATTGCTTCCATGCCTGGTTGTTATCGCTTTTCCCTGGATTTATTGCTAACAGAAATAGCCGAATGTTGGAATTTGGGAATTTGTGCGATCGCCCTTTTTCCAGTAATCTCAGAAACCAAAAAAGACGACACCGGAACCGAAAGTTACAACCCAGAAGGATTGGTGCAACAAACAGTCAAAGCCATCAAACAAAACATCCCCGAAATAGTTGTAATTACCGACGTAGCCCTCGATCCTTTCACCACTCACGGACACGACGGTTTAGTTGATGAAAGCGGTAAAATTCTCAACGATCCGACTGTTGAAGTGTTAGTAAAAATGGCAGTTTCTCAAGCCGCTGCTGGTGCAGATATGGTAGCACCTTCCGACATGATGGACGGCAGAATTGGTGCAATTCGCAAAGCTTTAGATGCCGCAGGATACATCGATACGGCAATCCTGGCTTATTCAGCAAAATATGCCTCTGCTTATTACGGCCCGTTTCGGGATGCTCTCGATTCTGCCCCAAAGTTTGGAGACAAAAAGACTTATCAAATGGATGCAGCTAATGCTAAAGAAGCGCTGAAAGAAGTTGCTTTGGATATCGCAGAAGGTGCAGATATTGTGATGGTAAAACCTGCTTTGGCTTATCTCGATATTATCTGCCAAGTGTGAATACGCAATGATCAAAGCTGCTGGAAAGTTGGGTTGGATTGATGAAAAGCGGATTATTTTGGAGACTTTGACGAGTATCAAACGGGCTGGTGCTGATTTGATTTTGACTTATTTTGCGAAGGAAGTTGCTTTGATGTTGAAATAAGGGAATTTTTTTAAGCGCTGATACTTCAGTCTTCGATGCACTCCGATAGAGAAACCGGGTTTTTTACAGAATCTGCGAGTTACAACCAGTATTTTCGTAAAAAACCCGGTTTCTAAGCCCCCGTGCATCCAAGACTAGAATCTTAGCGCCCCAGTTGTTTCAACTGCAAAGAAAGCGGGTTTCTGGTCTAGATACGCAAGTTTCGATATAATTATTGGGAGCAATCCAATCAAATCTTCGCAGTCAGTTTTTATGACATCAAACATATCAGAAGTGCGACAGCCAAAAAATGACCGCATAATTGTCTGGGCACTGATTTTTTTGACGCTGCTGGGACTAGCATTCCGCCTTTATTTAGCGTGGCGCACCAACCAAACTCTCCCCGATACCCCCGCCCGTCTCAGAGGTGATGAACCGGGCTATGAGGGTTTGGCATACTGGTTGCTGAAAGGTCATTTTTTTGAGCGGCCGAACCGGACACCAGTTTATCCCTTTTTTGTGGCTGGATGCTATGCAATTTTTGGTCGTTCTCCTGCATCTGTAGTTTACATACAAGCTTTTTTGGGGGCGACAATCATACCGCTAACTTTTATCCTGGCACGGCGTTTTACTGGCCCTCAAAGTTCCTTAGTAGCTGCTGGATTAATTGCGCTGCATCCCTCTCTGATTCTTCATATCAGGCTGGTGCAAACAGAGGTTTTATACGCTCCTTTAATGCTTTTAACAATCCTGGGTTTGCTGCGGGCATTGGAACGGCCACGATGGCAAAATTTTGCATTAGCCGGTGCGCTGTTGGCAATTACTAATCTTTGCCGGCCGACAGCGATGCTGCTTCCACTAATTGTGCCACTATTGATGCCACGCGAATGGAATTTGAAGCGTAAGATTGCTTTATTTCTTGCTTATGTGGGTGCGATTATCATCATTACTGCACCTTGGACTTATCACAATTATCGAACTCATAAAACTTTTTTGATTTACAGTGTTTCTACGGCGCTGCTGTGGCAAGGAAGTCCAGAGTTTTATCATTTGGCCTATGAAAAATTGCCAAAACGCAATATTGTTCAGATTTGGGATGAAGAACTCAATCCGGCTCGGAACGGGGGACACAATGCTTTTACAATTGAGGGCGATCGCTATTTTACCAAACGGGCGATCGCATCAATCCTCCGCGAGCCTGTTGTCTATCTCTGGTATTGTTTGCAAAAGGCAGTTTATTTGTGGTTGGGAAACCCTATAAGTGACTGGCCTTATCACGCTATGTTTAATGTGGAGGCAATGCGGCCATTCTTTTCGCCGCAACGGATTGTCGGCATTTTAGCTTCGCGAATTTTGCCTGTATTTGCTGCTTTGGGCATGATAGTTTTGCGACATCGTTGGCGGGAGTTTTTGCCACTGTTGGCAGTCTGTGGTTATTTTACTTTGATCCATGCCCTCACTTATGCAGAAGTTCGCTATAGCGAGGTCCTGCATCCGATTTTGGCGGTAATAATTGCTACGGCGGCGGGGGAACTTCAGCGTCGGTTGAAGTTCATTAGTCAGTAGGTAACTGCCTTCCCCCTCGCATCCCAAGGGGGGAAGGCAGTTGCAATTAGTAATTAGTGATTAACCCAGTGTTCTCAAAAACTATAATTCGGAATTTGTTTCTGGGCATTTTAATTGCCATCAGCCTTGAATTGTTCAGCGGAACAATCAGTTTAGCTCAAAACATCGAAACAATTAAATTCTCAGGCACTCCCGCAGGTGTTAGCACTCGCTACATCGGTGCTGTTGAGGGCAGTATCAATTTTGACCTCAAAGATTTGCAAGATTTGGGGATTAATACCTACCGAATTTACGGCGGGATGTCTCGATGGGAACCGGAAGATGATGATGGTAAATATGGCTGGCCTGAAATCTCCCAAATTAAGGCTAATCCCAAGATAATTAATTGGGCACATTGGGATAAGATGATGACAAATCCACCCAACGGTAGCGATTATTGGTGGTCGGGAGAACGTGGTAAAGTTTGGGAAGGCAATGCTAGGACTATTTTTAAGAGTCTCAAACAATCTAAAATTCGCCCGGTTGTAAGTATTCGGAATGTTGACAATAACTGGGGTCCGAGTTGGGCTCTGCAACTGAATCCGCCCCGCAATCAAGAAGATTGGAATGAATGGTGGGAACACGTTTTTGCGACGGTTTATTGGTTGAATGTTCGCAATGACTACGGCGTTGATGATTGGGAAATTCACAATGAACCGGATAATCGCGAACAGGGTTGGGGCGGGACTAGGGCGGATTATTTTGAGTTGGTGAAAGTGGCCAAAGATGCGATCGACTTTGTTTACAAAACTTATTTGCCCGATCGCACTTATCATATCCACGGCCCGAAAACCGTAGGCGGCAGCAATTGGCCTGCTGTTGCTTTGCAGGAAATACCCAATTATTTCGATACAGTCAATGTCCACAACTATGATGCAGATATTTCTAACTACACCCGCAAACTGCACGGCTGGATGAATGGTAGTATTCTGGCTAACTCTCCGCTGTGGCTGGGGGAGTGGGGTACTTATGAAATTAGCTACAGCGATTTGTCTTTAGCTTTAAATTTGATTAAGAATTTGATTCGCGGTTCCCAGCCGGGAGATAATTATGTTTATGGCAGTCACATATTCTGTTTGTACGATTGGGGAAAGCCGGGACTCGCAGAAGGTTTGCTAGGAAGTGACGGAAAACGGCGCGCGGGCTACTATGCTTTGCGGATGGGAATTAGGGCTTTGCAGGGTGGGAAAACTACTTTTTTTCCGATCGCTAATAGTGCTAATTTAATGGCAGTTGCGACTAAAGATGCTAACAATCATGTTTATCTGCTGGCTGTCAATAGTCAACCAAAATCTTACACTGTCAATGCCGATGTTTCGGCCCTGCTCAAAGTCGGAACCGGAATCGTGAGAGAGTTTAGTTCTAGGGCGATGGATGAGGTTGTTGGCAACTTAACCCTGAAGGATGGTAATACTACTTTTTCGGTGGCAGGAAATAGTGCTGTTTTAATCCAGTTTCAGTAGAGGAGTTAAAAATCAAATTGTTTGGCTAAAAATTCCTATACTGTAGCATATAATTAAAAAATAGTAGATTTTGCACAGAGTGTTACCGCATAAGTTTCCAGTGGCAAAATCTTTACTGTTACGACGACTACCAGATCCGCTAGCATATATTTGCAGCGGGTAAATATTTTAACTTTTACCAAGTCGCGGTTTTCTAACAAATATCACTCCTATGCCCCCTGATGTTTATTCCCTCTCTCAATCAGGTAATTAACCGCAATCCTCTCATTGTCACGCCTCAGACGCCCATAGAAGAGGCGATCGAACTCATGAGTCGTACAGGAGCTAGTTATGTGCTAGTTCTAGAGGAGCACGGGAATTTTCAACGAGAAAGTCGGACGAATGGAAATTCAGCACCAGCACGGAAAAATTTAGGCTTTTACGATACCGTACCACGTCCGGTACACTCGCAATTAAACGGGCGCAGTTTCAATGGCTCAAAACCGACTTATCCGGCGGATGGGCCTGTGCTCGGTATTATTACTGAACGAGATATTGTACAGCTAAATTCGATCGGCGCTGCTTTGAGAGGATTTGCGATCGAGCAAATCATGATCAGAACCGTCACTGTAGCCAGAGAATCGCAGATTTCCGACATTTTTGCCTTGGGAAGTTTGCTAGAAAAAAACCAAATCGGCCACTTGCCCATCGTCAGTGAAATTGACGAACTTGTCGGTATAATTAGCACTCAAAGCTTTTTGGAAATGCTACAGGATGCCGGGGGCTCGAAGCAAAAAGCAGTTAGTAGCGCTTCGTCATCTCAAACGGTATTTGCGCCTCCTCCGCCAGTGCCAAATGTGCATCCAAAATTAGAGTTACCAGCTCACTCAATTAAACTTTATCAAATCCCTCGCATCGCTGCCTCGCGAGTTATTCATGCTCCTGCTTCTGCTTCAGCTCGCTACTTGGCGCAACTGATGTTCAGAAATAATGTTAACTATGTATTGATCACCGAAACCGCCGAACAAAATTCGACGGATTCTGCTCACAATTCAAGATTTACAAACAGCAACTCCCAGAAACTGATTGGGGTGGTAAGTACCCGCGATATTGTGCTATTGCAAGCACTGGGAATAGACTCTAATCAAACTAAAGCCGGAACGATTTGTAGTAGCCCACCAGCCCTGGTGCGGCCTTACCAAACTCTTGAAGCAGCCACCATTCTTTTGCAAAAAACCTATTGCCAACTGCCCTTATTAGTTGTCAATGAAAATAGTCACCCGATTGGTATTGTCAATCCTAAAACTATTCTATTGCAAGCGCTGGATTCAAAATCTCTCCATTCGGGTTTAATCGCTTTGCAGCGTCAACTAGAATCTACCAGTGCACAATACAAAAAACTATCTTCACAACTAAAAATTACGGCGGCTCATAGTCAACAAGTTGAAAAGAATTCTCAAAACAGTTCGGATCTCGCCAATCTGGCTATTCAAATCAACAATCAAGGGATTTGGAATTGGAATATCGAAACTGATGAGTGTTTTTATTCCCTGCGCTGGAAAGAAATGCTCGGCTACTCTGAGAGCGAAATCGACCACCGCAGCTCGGAATGGTGGAGCCGAATTCATCCAGATGATCTTGATTCGGTAAAAGCAGCTTTAGAAAACCACCTAGCAGAAAAAACTGCGGATTTTGTAACAGAATATCGGATGCAATGCAAAGACGGCAGCATTATTTGGATGCTAAACCGGGGTCAAGTTTTGCGAAATGCTGCGGGGAAACCACTGCGGATGGTGGGCATTCATACAGATATTACTCAAAACAAGGAGTTAGAGGTAAAATTTCGTGAAAATGAGCAGCACCAAGCGGAAATATTTGACTCTCTGAAAGCAACTGTAATTTTCCAGATGGATGTGGGTGGGGTTTGGACATTTCTGAGTCGTGCTTGGACGGAAATGACTGGCTTTTCGGTGTCCGAAAGTTTGCAAACTCATTTCTTAGATTGGATACACCCAAATGAGCGAAAAGAGTGTGGAAAATTATTGGAGTCTTTGGTAGGGCGAAAGTCGGAGTTTCATCGACGAGAAGTGCAATTCTTGAAGAGGCATGAAATAGGTTTTGAAGAGTTAGAAAATAAAAGTTTTTCAGGCTTTATTTCAGTTGAAATCTTTGCACAAACAAGGCTGAATTCCGAAGGTGAAATCACGGGAATTTTAGGGACTTTGCACGATGTTAGCCGTCGCGTCGAAGGGGTTGAGGAACTGCGGGAAAGTGAAAGGGCAATTCGATCGCTCTACGAGGTCATGGTGGGCTCTCAAGGCTCTTTTGAGGAGCGCACGGCGAGGCTGTTGGCAATGGGTTGTAGTCAGTTTGGCATGGATATTGGGCTGTTGGGCCGGGTTTTGGGCGATCGCTACGAAGTGATCGCAGCTTATTTACCAGAAGATTTTCCCTTCGGATTTGCTAAGGGAGACGGTTTTGCTTTAAGTAGAACTTTTGAACGAGAGGTTTTGCGATCGCAGGAACCCATTTCAATCGAATCGGCTGGTACTACTCAGTGGCGACACCACCCCGCTTACACAGTGCGACGGCTAGAGGCATTCATGGGTACGCGGGTAATGGTAGAAGGCAGAGTTTTTGGCACTTTGAGCTTTACTTCGCGCACCGCTAAAGCTCCGATGAAACCGCTAAATTTAGAAATCTTAAAGTTGATGGGTAATTACATCGGCACTGAAATTGCCCGCGAGGAAAAAGAGAGAACCTTGGAGCGGCAGTACCAGCGCGGTTTGCTACTGAAACAAATTACTCAAAAAGTGCGATCGAGCTTAGATACTCAAGAAATTTTCCAAACAACCGCCACCCAAATCGGTCGCGTATTTGGAGTCAATCGCTGTACAATTCACACCTATCTGATCGAACCTTATCCCCACCTGCCTTGCGTCGCAGAATACTTAGAACCAGCCTATGAATCAGCTTTAGATTTAGAACTTTCTGTCACCTACAACCCCTATACAGAAAAACTTCTTTCTGAAGATATGGCACTCGCATCTCCCGATGTCTTTGCCGACCCCTTGCTCGAATCTTCAGTACCAATGTGTCGTCGCATCGGACTGAAATCTATGTTAGCAGTTCGCACTTCCTATCAAGGAAAACCCAATGGAATTATTACCTTGCATCAGTGTGATGCAACTCGTCAATGGAATCCCGACGAAATTGAACTATTAGAAGATGTTGCCGCTCAAGTCGGCATTACTTTAGCTCAAGCAAAGCTTTTAGAAACAGAAGTTCAGCGACAGCAACAACTCGCAGAGCAGAATGAAGCTTTAGATCAAGCACGACAAGCCGCAGAAGTTGCTAACCAAGCCAAGAGCGAATTTTTAGCTACCATGAGTCACGAAATTCGTACTCCCATGAATGCAGTAATTGGGATGACAGGTTTGCTGTTAGATATGGCACTGAGTCCAGAACAGCGAGATTTTGTCGAGACAATTCGCAATAGTGGTGATGCTTTACTGACCATTATTAACGACATCCTGGATTTCTCCAAAATTGAATCGGGAAAATTGGATTTAGAAAATCAGCCTTTTGAATTGCAAAATTGTATTGAAGAATCTCTGGAACTGCTAGCTGCGAGAGCTTCGGAAAAAGGTTTAGAATTAGCTTATTTGATTGACTCTTCTGTTCCGAAAAAGATTTTAGGAGATGTCACCAGGCTGCGTCAAATTTTAGTTAATTTGTTGGGTAATGCTGTTAAATTTACCGAATCTGGAGAAATTATAGTACGTTGTACGGCTAGAGAAATTCAGCCAGGATTGGTTGCGAGTTTGCTGTCAGAGGAGAATGTTTTAGAACATGAACAGTTAGTATCTAACCCACAATATGAAATTCAATTTGCTGTCCAAGATACCGGAATAGGCATTCCACCAGACCGGATGAATCGGCTATTTAAAGCTTTTTCACAAGTCGATGCTTCCACGACACGACAATACGGTGGTACAGGTTTGGGACTGGCTATCAGCCAGCGTCTGAGTGATATGATGGCAGGTAAAATGTGGGTTTTTAGTCAGGTATCTAAGGCAAATAGCAATTTCCAGACCTCGCTTCCTGAGTTGAAAAAAAGTGTGGTTGGACAATCACCTGTGGGATTTGTAGAGCCGTCGATACCGGGAACTGGTTCGATTTTCTATTTTACAATAATGGCGGAAGCAATTGCAGAAATTGCCGATCAGAAGCAGCCACATTTTGTCACAGGAAAGCGTCTGTTAATTGTGGACAATCACGCCATTAATCGGCAAGTTTTGATCGGGCAGGCTCAGTCTTGGGGCATGATACCGATGACCGCAAATACGGCTGCTGAGGCATTGGAAGTAATCCAACAAAATGCGGAGATAGATTTGGTTATTTTGGCGATGAATCTATCAGATATGGATGGTGTGGCGCTGGCTGTGGAAATTCGGAAATTTGAAATAAACAATTTTTCGATAGGTGGTGAACAGCTAGATACAAATGGGATAAATATTACCAGCCATCGCAAAACTCCACTGCCTTTGGTGCTATTTACTTATTTGAGCAAGGCGGAAGTTTGGAAAAAACTTGAAACCACAGAAGTTCATTTTGCTGCTTTTTTAACTAAGCCCCTAAAACAGTCACAGTTTTATAATGTTCTGGTGCAAGTTTTTGGATATGTTGCTGGCAGAAATAGCATGGGAGAATTCTCAAATGTTGCGACTTTGACTTCGGGATTGCAGTATTTTGAAAATTCTCAAGAACAACACCGAATGCAGCAAACGCCTGCGGTTTTGAGACAGGTTGCGAGCAATTTGTCCCAGGGTGGGGCTAATGCAGTTAAGATTCGGATTTTGCTGGCGGAGGACAATGTGGTGAATCAAAAAGTAGCGATACATTTGCTCGATAGGATCGGATATCGGGCCGATATTGCTGCTAATGGGCTGGAGGTTTTGGAAATTCTGAAGCGGCAATTTTACGATGTTGTGCTCATGGACGTGCAGATGCCGGAAATGGACGGATTGGAAGCGACGCGGTGTATCTGTCGGGATTGGCCGGCTAATCAGAAGCCGAGAATTATTGCGATGACTGCTAATGCGATGCAGGGCGATCGCGAAAAATGTATTGAAGCTGGTATGGATGATTATATCACTAAACCTGTTCGTCGGGAAGAGTTGGCGATCGCCCTGAGTAAATGTCAACCTCTGAATCGGGATAAACAGACGACGGTTGGTGAATCCAAAAATGGTAGCGTTCCTCGCAAATTCGCTAGTGTGTCTGTGGCTGTATCTTCAAGTGTTGAGAGGACAAATGTTTCGCCGATTGACTTTCAGATTTTGCACAATCTCAGCGAACTTGATGATGAGGATGACCCAAATTTTTTGGGCGAATTAATTAATATCTATTTATTGGATGTACCGCAGCAGTTGAAAACGATGAAAGAGGCAATTTCTCTGGGTGATACTGACAGTTTAAAGCTGGCTTCTCACACGCTGAAATCGAGTAGTGCTAATTTGGGTGCGCTGTGTTTTTCTGAAGTTTGCAAGGAGTTAGAATCTATTAGCCGTGTGGCGGCTGAGTCGGGAGGGACTCAGAGTTTTGATGTGGGAATAGCCCGCGATTGGTTGTTTGAAGCGGAAGTGGAGTGGGAAAAGGTGCGGATCGCTTTTGAACGGGAGTTGGAGACTAGGAATTTGCGATCTATTGGGTAATTTGTTAGTTGTTATTGGTTATTTGTTATTAGTCGCGATCAGTGCCCTGAGCGGAGTCGAAGGGACACAGCACTTCTGGTCACTTCGACTCCGCTCAGTGACCGTATAGCGTTGGGGACTGCGATAGTTCCAATAACCAATAACCAATAGCCAATAAGCAATAACTAATTTTCACCTAAATATGCTTGACGAACAGTTTCATTTGACTGCAAATCGGTAGCAGAACCGGCAACTACAACTTGACCAGTTTGGATGACATAACCACGGTGAGCTACACTCAAAGCCATACGCGCGTTTTGTTCGACGAGTAAAATAGTAGTACCTTGGGCATTAATATCACGGATAATTGCAAAAATTTGACTAACCAACATCGGCGCTAAACCCATACTCGGTTCGTCCAATAATAACAGACGGGGGCGCGACATCAATGCGCGTGCGATCGCCAACATTTGCTGTTCACCACCGCTGAGAGTCCCCCCTTTTTGACTAATTCTTTCTCGCAAACGGGGAAATAAATTTAAGGCTTTTTCCATATCCGACTTGATACCGAGAGTGTCGTTACGGAGATAAGCACCCATTTCGAGGTTTTCTTGTACTGTCATTCGCGGAAAAATCAGCCGCCCTTCTGGACTTTGAGAAATACCCAAACGGACTATCGCCTCTGTAGACAGCGATTCCAAAGGCTTTCCTTCAAATAATATAGTACCTTGGCGCGGGCGCAGCAGCCCTTGAATCGTGCGGAGAGTTGTAGTTTTACCCGCCCCATTGCTACCGATTAAAGTCACAACTTCTCCCTCCTTAACTGTTAGCGAGACTCCTTTGAGGGCGTGGATATTTCCGTAGTAGGTGTGAAGATCTTTGATTTCTAGCATAATTACTCTGGCTGGACTAACTTTACATAAACTTTAATTAAAACATGGACATCTTGACTATATCTTTACATAAACCTTTAAGTAAGTAGATAGTATGAATAGGTAAGGGAAACAAACCGCTACTAATTCCAAAATTAACATTACTTAAAACTTTGCAAATTTTAGGAGACTTAACGTGAAAATCAATCATAGTATTGGCTCGATCGCAGTTTTATTGGCAACTCCTTTAGTCACAGGTTTGAGTGTAGGCATTGCGCCCAGCAGTGCTGCAATTATAGCAGGTTCTGCCACAGAAGTCAGCATTGACAATTTCAGTCATCGACCTACCGAAACTGGTACATCTACCAACACAGATACTCAGGCAATCGCTTACCAAGGTGCAGTAATTAGCCAAGCCAATGCTAGTGCCATTTTTGTATCTAACTGCCAACAATTGTTGGCAGCAAATCTCTCGCAAAGTACAGTCCAAGGTGAGGGCACTAACTATTCCGGTTTAGCCCAAAGTGAAGCATCAATTATTGGTGACTTCTCCCTTGATACCCAAAAAACTTTTTCCTTTACTTTCCAGACTGTTTTACATCTTTTAACATCTGTTGATAACCACCAATCCGAACTCGCTAGCGCCAGGGGAAATGTATCTTTTTTGTTGATTGATACTGTTGCCAACATTCTTCTAGACTTTTTTGAAATTGACGGCAGTTTGCACTCTTTTAAACCCGCTGGTTTGAGTTTGTCATATAGCGACAGCTTTAATCCCACAACAATTAATTTTGATTTTCTTGCTGAAGGCAATACCAAAGAAAGTATAATTTATACTTCTGGAGTGTATTCCCGGACTTTTGACCGCGCCACTAATTTAAGATTAGTAGAAGTTAAGAATAATCTGGTATTGGCAGAAGCGCAACCAGTTCGAGAAGCAGAACCTGTTCCAGAACCGACTACTATATTAGGCACTGCCATGTTTTTCGGTTTCCTAGCCAAGGGGAAAAAACTTCAGAAATAATTATTAGTCATCGCAAGAATTGCCTGTTTTGAACAGGCTTTCCGGCCTGTTCCACAATAAATATGGTCGATGTTTATTGGAGATGTCTATTACCCATTGGCATCTTCTTCTTTTCCCAAATATGCCTCAATCACGCGAGGATCGGCGCGAACAACCGCCGGAGTTCCTTCGGCAATTTTAGTGCCATATTCCATGACACTCACGCGATCGCTAATTCCCATCACCACTTTCATGTCGTGTTCAATGAGCAAAATACTCAAATCCAACTCATCGCGAATCCGGTAAATAAACCGAGTTAAATCAGCCGTTTCGTTTGGGTTCATTCCCGCAGTCGGTTCATCCAAAAGCAAAACTTTTGGGTCAGATGCCAAAGCCCTGGCAATTTCCAATCTACGCTGATCGCCGTAGGAAAGGTTTTTTGCCAACTCCGGCGCTTTAGCAGCACCTAAACCGACAAAATCTAGCATATCCAGGGCTTTTTTCTTAGCTTCCCGTTCCTCCAAAGTCACAGCAGAAGTGCGGAGGATTGCACCCAACAAACCAGCTTTTAAGCGGCAATGTCTACCAACTAAAATATTATCCAACACAGTCATATTGTTGAATAATCGGATGTTTTGAAAGGTTCTAGCGATGCCGAAAGTTGTCAGGCGATCTGGTGGTAAACCGGTAATATTTTTATTTTCAAGTAATAACTGACCCCCACTCGGTTTGTAGATACCCGTCAGCATATTGAAAAATGTGGTTTTCCCGGCACCGTTGGGGCCAATTAAACTGGCGATCGATCCTTTTTCCAAAGTTAAGCTTACCTGATTTACCGCAGTCAAACCGCCGAATCGCATTGTAAGTTGCTGTGCTTCTAATAATGACATTTTTATGCTTCTATACCTTCTAATGTACAAACAAAGTAGAATTTCAAAAGATTAAATTCTAGGGAGCGCTGAGGGCGATATTGTTGGTGCAACTCAGCAGTTGAAAAGTTGTCAATAGTTTTGAGATTGAGATCCTTAGCCAAAGTTTCAATGTTTTCAAACCCAGTAATCCACGGTGTATACATACTTTCGTATTTGTCTATGTAATCATTGATATCTTGGTAGCCAGTTGTTCTCGCAATCACCTGTTCCGACATATAATCAAAGGACAACTTAAAAGATGTAACATTGTCACGAATTTGCTCTAATACAAATATTACATCTTTTTTGGCAAGTAAGGTAGTGTTACCTTCCCATAAAAAATATGTGGGTTGCTCGAAATCAAATTCACTCTGTCTCAGTAAAGCTATTAAACCATCTTGCACGTAATCGCCTGGAATGTAGCGAACATTTGCCCTAACTTTGTTGGCTTTGAGCGTTGATTCTTTTAATTGCAGTGTGGTGCGATCGTCTATTTCCCAATAATTCACTCCTTCTCCATTCATTCTAGCAGCACGAGTGTCTAAACCAGATCCTAGAATAACGACTTGTTTGCAGCCTGCTAAAATTTGATTTGACAAAACATCATCAAAATATTTAGTCCGCAGTTTAATCATTTCTTTAGCAGCAGGAGAGTTATGAGCTATTTCGTTGGCAATTTTTCTGGTTTCCTCATTTAGCCAAATTTTTACTAAATTGTCGGTGTAAAGAGGGGGAGTTTCTTCGTTTTCTTCTGCTCTAAATTCTGCTACAACGAAAGCAGTCCCAGTTACATTCTTACTCATTGCTCATTTTCCCTCTTAACTATTAGACATCTCCAGAAAATCCTGTCTTGAACAGGCAAGATGCCTGTTCCACAAGAATCATTGGATGGGTCTATTGAATTCTTGCATCTGCTAAAGACTCATTACTCACCTCAGCATCATCATGCAATTCAGCTTGATGAATTTTATCGGGAATCAGTCCTTCTGGGCGGACGATCATCATGACAACTAGAGTTAAACCAAATAGAAATAAGCGCATTTGAATCGGGTCTAAACTGGTGGCGAGAAAGTCTGCTAACTGGGGGATTGCAATCCTAGGAAGTACAAAAGTATTCATAAAACCTTTGAGGACTTGTGCTAGTTGGGGTAGATAAAGCCGATCGGCTGACATGATAATTATCGCGCCCAAAATCACCCCTGTCATGTTTCCCAAACCTCCTAGAATCACCATACACAGGATGATTACCGAGACTGAGAAATCGAAGACGCTGGGAAAAATGGCGCTGATATAAGCTGCGTAAAACGCGCCTGCAAACCCCGAAAATGTCGCTCCCATTGCAAAAGCAGAAAGTTTGGTTTTGACGAGGTTAATGCCCATTGCACTAGCCGCTAATTCATCTTCGCGCATGGCATTCCAGGCTCGTCCCAAACGGGAATCTCGGAGCCTCGAAATCATGAAGTAAGCGAAGACAACTAAGAGTAAAATTAGGTAATACCAGGGAAAGTAATTGCCGGTGGTGAAAGTGCCGATGATAGGAAGAGATGGACGCCCGATCGGGTTAATTCCCGCTTCGCCGCCGGTGAGGTTGAAAGGCCGATCGCACCCAACGAGACAAAGCACCAATTCTGGTTTCCCCAACAACGAAGCCACAATCTTCGAGACTGGTTCGTCGATCCGAATCGCGGTTAAATTCCTAAATACAACCGGGATAATTTCACCAAAACCGAGGGTGACGATCGCCAAATAATCGCCCTTGAGTCGCAGTGTCGGAATACCCAGGATTACGCCCGATAGGCCAGCTACACCAGCCGCGATCGGCAAAACTATCCAAAAGTTCCAAGCAATATTTAACTGTCCAGAAGATAGCAAAGCCGTCGTGTAAGCGCCGATCGCAAAAAACGCCGCATATCCCAAATCCAACAAACCCGCAAAACCGACAGTAATATTCAAACCCAGCGCCAACATAATGAAGATTTGAATCTGTACTACAGTCGCAATCCAGCCAGTTTTAGCTTGCAGATCGATGAAGGGGAAAAGAATTAGAATAAAAGCTAATGTTACCAAAGTTGCCAATCGCTGACGTTCATTTGGTAAACCTTGTAGAGCACCCATTAATGTACCGGTAAAAATTGCGATCGCCAAACTGCAAATTCCGTACAGCAGCGTAGTCGGCAAATCGACAGCAGATTGACCTGAAAAAGGTCTAACTATAACTCCTTCTACTATGCTAGCAACTAACAGCCAAACTCCCAATCCCAGTCCGGCTAAACTGCCAATTGTCGCACCCATTTTCGGATTATAAACCTTCTGTTCCTGACAAGCCATAAAGCCCGCCGCCGTGCCCATTAGCCAGCCGATAACAGTGCCGCTCCAACCGCCGAATAGGATGACTGTCAAAGAGGCGATCGCTCCTAGAATACCACTAGATTTAATTGCTTTGATTATTTTGTTTGACATAGAAGAAGTTCGGCAACGGATTTTGTAACGGATGTAACTGAGATATTTTACCATTCTCAATAAGCCTTTTATGAACAGGCAAGATGCCTGTTCCACAAGAAAATTCATCTTTTGTGGAACAGGCATCTTGCCTGTTGCTGATGTTCCACAAGAAAATTTATCTTTTGTGGAACAGGCATCTTGCCTG